>JAHEYE010000075.1 GCA_023251695.1 Sphingobacteriaceae bacterium
GGCCCGCCACAAAACCAGATTAAATGAAGCGCCTCCGTAAACCGAACAGCCGATCACATCTAATCCTTTAATGTTAGCATGTAAGTCGTAATAGGGCTGAATGGGTTTTGGAATCAGCGAGCTGTCGCTATTAATGGTATTATAGTAAGCATTTGCAGTAATTACCCAGCTAAAACTTGATTTCAGCTGACGGTACGAACAGGAGTAGCCTGATTTAAACGAGAAGCGTTTATTATTGGTGAAATACAAAAATTTCATTTTATACGAGGTACTCACCATATGCGGAAATTGCGTATAAATTCCTCTGCGGTCGGTTGCGGGAGAAACACTATCCCATTTGTAATAAGCGCTATCGTACCGCGAAGTATTATTATCATAAAATCCCTGATAACGCCGGTATGCGGTTTCAAGTATCCATTTATTACCGCCTACGTTCAGGCCAATATTAAAATGGTCGGTCTTGCCTGTTTTTTTTACGTTAGGAGACGGAGCTGCATAACCAAAAGAGAAATTTATTTTATCGTAATTGAATTCAAGTCCTAAAATATTATTGGCCGGGGCAATATAACTTGGTTTAGATCTTCCGAGAGAGTCTTTCTTTACGAATTGCTCCAGATCAATATTGTAAAATTTATAAGAATAAAAAAGAGAAGTGATAATACGCGATCTGTATTTTACATAATAAGTACTGTCCCATATCTTTTGTGCCGAAAGAATGTTAACCGAAAGTAGCGCGAATAGTATTAGTCTTTTAACCAAAACATTGAATTTTACATTCAAATATAAAAAAAGTTTTCCAGTGAAGCTACAGGATCATATAGATTAAGATATTTGACGGGCTAATTTAGTTTGTGCCTTATGTTTTTTCAGCCTTATTGGTATTGGTAATAGGTCTTTGGCTTATTAAGCGGATTGCCTAACTGGCTAACAAACCCACTACGTTCACAATATTTAAACTGATGTGACGTTAATGGTTTAGCATGACTAAGCCAACAGCATTTTTCCTGTTTTTACTTATTGCACACTTCAGCTTTGCACAGAATGATAGGGCAAGTATAAATAGTTTTGAAAAAGGAACCAATATTGTTGGCTTGGGATTTGATTACAGTTTTCATTCTTACAAAGTAACTTCCGTATATTATCCTGAAGCTAAAAATATAATTCCCATGGGAGGTGCTGTTCATTTGTATTATGAAGTGGCGCCAATGGATAATGTAAGTACAGGATTTAAAATCAATTTAGCTTATGCAAGTTCAGTAAGGGGGGATGTTTTCAGTTTGGAAGGAAATTTATTTTTGAACTATCACTTTTTTAATAATAAAAATACGGATATGCTTTTTGGTTTTGATTATGGTATCGGTGTATTTGATGTAGGTAATTCAAGGTATGATGGCGATAAAACCGGATATAACTATTACCTTTCCGCTAAAGGATATAATTATGGCGGTCATGTTCAGGTGCGCAGATTCATAAATAAATATGTAGGATTTGAAGTAAACTCATCATACTCAGCCGCCAGATCTACAGAAGTATGGCTTGCACCAAAAGGAACTGTTGTTAAATTGAACAGGTTTAACTTAGGAGCAGGAGTAATAATGAGATTTTAATTTTATTCGAAACGCAAACTATCGATAGGATCAAGCTTAGATGCGCGTTTCGCAGGAAGAAAGCCGCTTAGTAAGCCAACCACAACACAAATTATTACGCCGACAATAATCCAAAACCAAGGAACAAAAAACCCTGTGTTTAATCCCATACCAATTAAATTACCGATAATTATTCCCAAAACAATCCCGATTAATCCGCCCATAATGCAAATGACGACGGACTCAATTAAAAACTGATTTTTGATGGCCTCCTGCGTTGCGCCTAAAGCTTTACGGATTCCTATTTCGCGGGTGCGCTCGGTAACTGATACGAGCATAATATTCATTAAACCAATGGCGGCTCCTAATAAGGTAATAATACCGATAATAGTTGCGCCAAGTGTTACGTTTTGTAAATTATCAATAAGCATGGTTGCTAAACTGTCGCTCTTCACCACATCAAAATCTTCTTCTTCTTTAGCATTGATGTGACGAATCTTGCGGAACAATCCTGTCGCTTCACCAACAGCAATATCCATTAACCAGGGATATTTTGAAATAACATTAATTGTAAAAGTTTCATCCGGCTTTCCGAAATATTGTCGTGCGTTAAGAATAGGAATGATACAAATTTTATCACCGCCAAAACCCATGCTGCTGCCTTTGCTTTTCAGGATACCGATCACTTTGTATTTAGCACCACCTATTGAGATTATTTTATCGATGGGATTCATTTTTTTCGGAAACAATGAGAACGCAATCTCACTTCCTAAAATAACAAGATTATTACCGCTTAAAATTTCGGGTGGCGTAAAATTTCTGCCATCTTGTAATTCGTAACCAGATGTTTCGAGATAATTTTCATCGGCTCCAAATACCTGAATATTCGGATTGGTTTTTTTCGACATGTATTTTAAACGCGCATCCCATGAGGCCATAGTAGAAACGGATGCAATACATGGAAAATCAAACTCTTCTTTAAAGCGCATCGCCTCTTTAAAATTAATCGCGCGGTAGGCTTTTGGTTTTTTGCCATGTCGCCCAACCCTCATATTCATTTCTTTATTACGAATGGTAAAAGTGTTGGCTCCCATCTCGGTAAAATTGCTGTTGATACTCGATTTGATGGCATCGATAGCAGATAAAATCCCAACTAAAGCAGTAATTCCAATAGCAATAATAAGCATGGTGATGATAGCCCGCAGCTTATTTGATTTTATTGCTTCAAGCGCAATTTTGGTATTTTCCTTGATGAGAAGTGCCATTGAGGGTATAAAGGTACTGGAAGGCCGCCATAGTTATTAACCGCTTATCAAATTTTATGCTTTATTTATGGGTTTTTACCTTCAATTTTCATAAATTTGTACCTCCAAAAATCACATTTTTCACCATTAAAACCACATCTTATGGCATTTGACATTGATATGATAAAGAAGGTTTACGAAAACATGCCTTCACGTATTGAAGCAGCCCGTAAACAATTAGGCCGCCCCTTAACTTTAGCTGAGAAAATTTTGTATTCGCATTTACATGCCGAACAAAAATCAGAAAATTTTGAACGTGGTAATTCGTATGTTGATTTTGGTCCGGATAGAGTAGCAATGCAGGATGCTACCGCACAAATGGCGTTGTTGCAATTTATGCAGGCGGGCCGTCCGAAAGTGGCTGTTCCTTCAACGGTACATTGTGATCACTTGATCATGGCAAAAAAAGGCGCTAAAGATGATTTACATGTTGCTACAACTGAAAGTAAAGAAGTATTTGATTTTTTAGGTTCAGTATCTAATAAATACGGAATAGGATTTTGGAAACCGGGTGCAGGTATTATTCACCAGGTTGTTTTAGAAAATTACGCTTTCCCGGGAGGGATGATGATTGGCACCGATTCTCACACTGTGAACGCAGGTGGTTTAGGTATGATTGCAATAGGTGTTGGTGGTGCTGACGCCTGCGATGTAATGGCAGGTTTACCATGGGAATTAAAATGGCCGAAATTAATCGGCGTGAAATTAACCGGTAAATTAAGTGGGTGGACAAGTGCAAAGGATGTTATTTTAAAAGTAGCAGGTATTTTAACCGTTAAAGGCGGTACCGATAAAATTATAGAATATTTTGGTGAAGGTGCAATTAATCTAAGCTGTACCGGTAAGGGAACTATTTGTAACATGGGTGCCGAAGTTGGTGCAACTACTTCAACATTTGGTTATGATGATAGCATGGAGCGTTATTTACGTGCAACCAACCGTGCTGATATAGCTGACGCTGCAAATAAAATCAGAGAACATTTAACAGGTGATAAAGAAGTTTACGAAAACCCGGGGAAATATTTTGATGAAGTAATTGAGATTAACCTTTCTACTTTGGAACCGCATGTTAACGGTCCGTTTACACCTGATTTAGCAACACCTATTTCTAAGTTAAAAGAAGAAGCCATTAAAAACGGCTGGCCATTAAAAATTCAGGCAGGTTTAATTGGTTCTTGTACGAATTCATCTTACGAAGATATTTCACGTGCAGTTTCATTGGCAAAACAAGCTTTGGAAAAAGGTTTGAAACCAAAATCGCCATACATGATCAATCCGGGTTCAGAACAAATACGCTATACAATTGAACGCGATGGTTTCTTAAAAGTGTTTGAGCAATTGGGTGCTACTGTATTTACAAATGCTTGCGGTCCGTGTATCGGAATGTGGGATAGGGTAGATGCAGAGAAAAAAGAAAAAAACACAATCGTACATTCTTTCAACCGTAACTTTGCAAAACGCGCCGATGGTAATCCGAATACATACGCTTTTGTTACTTCACCCGAAATGGTAGCCGCATTAGCTATTGCCGGTGATCTTACTTTTAATCCGCTTACCGATTATTTAACCAACGACAAAGGTGAAAAAATAAAATTAGATCCGCCAAGTGGTGATGAATTACCACAAAAAGGTTTTGCCGTTGAAGATGCAGGTTATCAGGCGCCGGCTGCTGATGGTAGTAAAGTTCAGGTCTTGGTTGATAAAGCATCTAAACGTTTACAATTGTTAGATCCATTCTCGGCATGGGAAGGGATTGACATAAAAGGATTGAAATTATTAATTAAAGCAAAAGGAAAATGTACAACCGATCATATCAGTATGGCCGGACCATGGTTAAAATTCCGCGGACATTTAGATAATATTTCGAATAACATGTTGATTGGAGCTGTTAATGCATACAATGAAAAAACAGATTCGGTAAAAAATCAATTAACCGGAACTTATGAGGGCGTTCCTGTAGTTCAACGTGCATACAAAGCACAGGGTATTGGTAGTATTGTTGTAGGAGATGAAAACTACGGTGAAGGTTCATCACGTGAACACGCAGCCATGGAACCTCGTCATTTAGGTGTACGTGCTGTATTGGTAAAATCATTCGCGCGTATCCATGAAACTAATTTAAAGAAGCAAGGTATGTTGGGATTGACTTTCGCTAACAAAGCGGATTACGATAAAATTCAGGAAAACGATGTTATCGATATTAATGGTTTAACTTCTTTTGCACCCGGCAAACAATTAACACTAGTATTAAATCACGATAATGGAAGCAAAGATGAAATTAAAGTGAATCACAGCTATAACGCTCAGCAAATCGAGTGGTTTAAAGCGGGGGGAGCTTTAAACATCATCAGAGCAAGCGTAAAAGCCTAGTTCTTAATCCTAAAAATAATAAGCCCTATTGTAAAATGGGGCTTTTTTTGTTATCTTTATTAGAATAAATCAACCGTATGAAAAATTTTAAATTTATTTTTCTTTTAATTGCCTTACCATCTTTTTTTTCCGCACAAACCTTTATTAAAAACACCAGTGGCCGCGCTTTAACTTTCAAGGAAATTCAAAAACAATTCGATGATTTCAAAAAGAAAAACGATTTGAAGAAAGTTTCAGGCTGGAAAAGTTTTAAGCGTTGGGAATATGATATGAGTTTGCACACCAATACACAAGGTGAACCTGCAGGATTTGATGAATATGTGAATGCTGCTATTGACATGGCTAAGTTCAAAGAGGATATGCAAACCCAAAGTTTACCATCAACATGGGCACCAACCGGTCCGAATGTATTACCAAATAATTTAACCGGTTACATGGAGAATGGTATCGGACGCATTAATTGTATCGCCTTTCATCCGACACTCGCCAGCACTTATTATGTCGGTGTTGCACAAGGCGGCGTTTGGAAAACAACAAATAATGGAACAAGTTGGACTCCGCTAACAGATAATTTACCTATCACACGCATCAGCGATATTTCACTCGATCCCTCTAATCCAAATACAATTTATATTTCTGTCTGTGATTTTGAATACATAGGTGTGAGTTTATTTTTGAACGGAAGAAAAAGGAATACCCATTATGGTTTAGGTGTTTACAAATCGACCGACGCCGGCTTAACCTGGGCCCCAACCGGATTAACTTTTCAGTTAACGAATGGCGATGCCTCACTCATCCGAAAAGTACTGGTAAATCCTACTAACAGTAATGAATTATGCGCAGCAGGAGCAAATGGCATGTATAAATCATTGAACGGAGGTACCAGCTGGACAAAAATTCTCGATTCTTTATTCTGGGATTTGCATCAGGATCCGGTAAGTAATAATATACTGTACGCCTCTACGGGCTGGGTATTTAATTCTAATGAGGGAAATGCTGCCGTATATAAATCAACAAATTTCGGAAATACCTGGACCATGTTGAGCACAGGAATGCCTGCTACCGGAATTATACAACGCGTGAAACTGGCAATTGCTCCTTCTGATAACAATTATATTTATGCCGCATGTGTGGATACGCAACAGGGACTATATGGTTTTTATAAAAGTACAAACGCGGGCGTAAGCTGGACCTACATTGCTCCTCCCGATAACGTGCTCGAAGGCGGACAAGGAACAAATCCCGGCGGACAAGGAAATTATGATTTAGGATTCATGGTACATCCTACCAATAGAAACATAGTTTATATAGGTGGTGTTAATATGTGGGCATCAACCGACGGTGCTAATACATTTAATCCTGTTTCACATTGGACAACAGGTTATGGTCCGACCCTACACGGCGATTTTCATTATCTCGCTTATCAGCCTGCAGGGAATCAGTATTTCGCTTGTAACGATGGAGGTGCATATAAAACATCAACGATTGTTCCTAGTACATGGAGTACAAGCAGCTGGCCAACTACATGGACTAAATTAAACAGCGGAATGCAGGTAACTTCTTTTTACAGAATATCTAGTTCAAAAAATGCAACCGGAAGATTAGTTGGCGGAGCGCAAGATAATGCCATGTTTTATTACAAGGGAGGAACATGGAGTACAATTTTCGGCGGCGATGGAATGGATAATTATTTAGATCCTATAAATAATACGAATGTGATTGGTGCAAGTCAGTACGGCAATTTTGAAGTAAGTACAAATGATGGGGTAAGTAGTTCTTCGCCTAACACAAATCCATTAGGCGAATCTTCTGAGTGGACAACACCTATTATTGCGGATTACAATAACCCCGGAAGATTGTTTATCGGAAATGAAAATGTAGTACGTTCAACCAATAACGGATCAAGTTGGACCTCCTTAACTGCATTACCAAGTGCCAGCAATACCGAAATAAGCGCTTTAGCTGTTGCGAATACAAACAGTAATGTTTTATACGCTGCGCGCAGGGTAAGATACGAATATGGAATCCCGGGCTCATTGTATAAAACAACAAATGGTGGAACCAGCTGGACAAATGTGACGGTAGGTTTACCTGATAGTTTATATTACACAAGCCTTGAAATAAATTCTACCAACGCCAACGAAGTATATATTACTATGGCCGGATTTAGTAGTGGAAGAAAAGTTTACAAAACAACCAACGCGGGGGTGTCCTGGACAAATATTTCTTATAACCTTCCTAACCTTCCTGTTAACTGCATTAAACAAATTCCGGGCACAAGTAATTTTATTGTAGCGACCGATATTGGTATTTATACTTTATCCGGCGCGGCAACAACCTGGGTGAATAATAGTTTTGGATTACCCAATGTTATTTTAACTGATATAGAATTTAATCCTGCGTTGAATAAGGCCTATGTTTCTACATTCGGGCGCGGCATCTGGGAAACTCCTTTAAATGTTCTATCCGGAATTTCGGGTGGGAATGTGGAGCAAAATATTTTTTCTTTTAATTTATTTCCATCTATAAATACCGGTGATTTTACGATTACTACCGAAACAAATAACGAAAAATGGATTGAGATACTTGATGTAATGGGTAAGTTGGTGTACTCACAAAAAACTTCCGACGAAAAAATTAATCTTAGTTTGAAGCTGGCTTCGGGGGCTTATTATGCTAAAGTCGGTACCGATGGAAAGATGGGCGTAAGAAAGTTCATCATCAATTAAAAGACTACAATTCTATAAATTACTGTCTAACAGCAGTTTAAAACACTGCTATTTCTTACACACCTCTGAAAATAATAAAGAAATGCTTTCGCTAATATGATTTAGTTGCTATATTTATCTTAAGAATAAGGCAGTTTATCACTTAAAAAGAATAGTTTATCGAAAATGAAAACCTTTGAGACTGATGTTTATGTGATGAATGTTTTCAGCGACGGTTATTTGGAATTTAAAGTGAAGAAAGATTCGTTACTGGAACCTGAGGATCTTTGGTTATCCCGTAAGCAATCACTTGAATACGCACCTGATAAAAAATTTGCAGTATTAATGGAAGCACAGGATTTTTTTCAAATCGGAACAGAAACAAGAAGAGTTGCAGCTTCAGAAGAATATTCTGATGGAATGGTTGCAGTAGCTTTGTGCAGTAATAATTTGTCGTTAAAAATATTAGGCAGCTTATATATAAAAATAAACCGACCGCCAATTCCCACAAAATTTTTTGACGACAGGGAAAAAGGCAAAGAATGGTTAAAAGCTTTTATTAAATAAAGTGGAAATAATTTCTGACAAGATAATATTCGTGAAAACAATCGACCTTGGTCATTCAATTGTTCAGCTCCGTAACGACGGAATTGTGCAGGTTGATTTTGGTGATGATATAGATATTGATTTAAAGGAGTCGACCGAAATAGTAAATTCGATTGGAATACTGACGGAAGGAAAAAAGGTTTTGGTTTTGAATATTGCCGGTAAAAATACCACAGCCACGGGCGCAGCGAGAAATCATTCTGCTTCACAGGACGGTGTTAAATTCACGATGGCTGATGCATTCGTAACAAATAGCCTGGCCCAAAAATTATTAGGAAATTTCTACATGAATTTTCATAAGCCCGGGGCACCCACTAAGATGTTCGATGATGTGGAAAAGGCCACCGAATGGCTAAAAAGCTTCTTGTAATTTCCCTTTTTGTTTTGTACATTTATTAGAATGAAATTGAGAATTTTTATAATTCTTTTTTGCCTTGCTTTTTCTATTAAAGCGCAACACACTTATTATTCAAGTTTAAATCAAAATCTGCTTTCAGTAAATCCGGCATTTGCAGGAACAAATAAGCAATTGAGGACGCAAGCAATTATTGGGGAAACAGGAATGCCGAAATATGGCGGTAAAAATATCCAAAGTTATTATGCAGGGTTTGATTGTCTAGGTAAGAAGTACAGCGGATTCGGACTTTCTTTCAGTAATAGCAATTCGGGTCAGGTACTTAGACATACTCAGGTTGATTTTTCTTACGCACTGCATTTCACGATTAAAAATAAAATTAAAATAGTTCATGCCTATCAGTTTTCTTTTTTTGAGTATAAATATGACAGGACCAAACTAAGTTTTGGAGAACAAAGCATAAATACAAGTGATGTTTTTGCGTTTGTAAATTCTTCTGAAATTGTGCCTTCACAATATAAACGTAATGTCGACTTTTCTTCAGGCCTGCTTATCTATGGAAAACGGTTTTATGCGGGGGCAAGCATCTTAAGCATAACACAACCCGATGAAGGATTGCTCGGTGTGTCAAAAAGACCTATCACCCAGATTTATCAAGGTAAATACAGATTCCTGAACCCAGATAAATTTAACTTCGATATTTATGGTTTTGCGAAACTACAAAAAATAGTTTGGATAAATCATGATGGATATCACACCAAAAACATAAGGGAAAGTTTTGTTCAATATGGTACTTATTTAAACTATAAAGCTTTTTCAATTCACATCGCCCACCGAGTTAACGAAGTTTCAGAATACGATGCCTTTATTGCGGGAGTCGCCATTAATACTTATGGATTTAAAATCGGTTATAACAATAAATGCAATTATGGAAGTCATTTAAGCAATTACTTCTTCAACGAATTCTATTTACAATATTCTTTTGGGAGAAATAAAAAGGAGGATTCTGAAAGTAAAGGAATAAAGCTGATCGATTAACCTAATGTCATGCTGACCGTGGAAGGCGCCAATCTCACAAAAACAGGATCCCCCGTCATGCTGACCGCCGAAGGCGTTAGTCAGCATCTCAAATAATCATTCCAAAGGAATGATTATTTGCGTTTCTTTGGATCACAGTTCTTGCAATCCGGATAAATCAATACACCACATTTATCGGGTAATTTTTGTACGTGACCTTCTTTGTCCTCAGCAACAATTTCCTTTAAACAAATGTTAGTTGCTTTTGTTCTGCCTTTGGTCAGATAATTAATTGTTTTTTTAGGAAATGTATTACCAACCACGGCAGATTGAAAATGTCCTTTTGTGTCCTGAAATGTAATGACGAAACTTTTCACCACATCCATATAAGGATTTCCGTATTTATCCAAAGCAAAAACTTTGTATTCGGTTTCATCAAAATCAGCCTTAAAAAAAGGATCTTCTTTTGCGATCTTAATTTTTTCTACCTCTTGTGATAAGAGAGAGGTAGGAAGGAGTAAAAAAAAGAAGGCTATAAATTTCGAAATTTTCATTAATTAAATTTATAACGAAAAATTGAAGAAAAGATACATGGCGTAATTAAGTTATTTATTATCGCATGTTAATTACTGCCTAAGCCTACTGCCAACTGCTTTCTGCCAACTGCTTTCTGCCTACTGCCTACTGCCTACTTCCTACTGCTTTCTGCCTTCTGCTTACTGTTTACTTAACGAGATTACCGTAAAGCTTCTCGCGCTGCTCTTTAACGATTGGGCTTTCAAGGTATTCATCATACAATAGGGCTCTCAAGGTATTCATCATAGGTACAGGTCCTGTCGATAATCCCTTTTGGGGTTAATTCTATGATACGGTTAGCTACGGTTTGTACCAATTCGTGGTCATGGCTCGTGAACAGAATCGTTCCGGTAAAATCTTTTAAGGCGTCATTGTAAGCAATGATACTTTCCATATCCAAATGGTTAGTGGGTTCGTCAATGATAAGCATATTCGGATTCACCAGCATCATACGGCTGGTCATGCAACGGACTTTTTCACCTCCCGATAATACATTACATTTTTTTAATACCTCTTCACCGCTGAAAAGCATTTTCCCTAAAAAACCACGCACATAACTTTCATCTTTATTGGTGCTGTATTGACGTAACCAATCGATCAGATTCAGGTCAGTTTTGAAGAACTCAGTATTATCATTAGGCGAATAGCCCTTATAAATAGTTGTTCCAAATTTATATTCGCCGCCGTCAGGTTTTTCAGCCTCGTTTAAAATATCGAATAGAGAAGTAATCGCTAAATGGTTTTTAGCTATGAAGACGATTTTATCGCCTTTACGTACGTTGAATGATGCTTTACTGAACAACACCCCATCAATATTCGATTTTGATAGATTTTCTGTTTCTAAAATCTGATCTCCAGCTTCACGTTCCTGTTTAAAAATAATTCCGGGATAACGACGCGTACTTGGCGGAATTTCATCCACCACCAGTTTCTCTAATAATTTTTTACGTGAGGTAGCTTGTCGCGATTTACTTGCGTTCGCACTGAAACGACGAACAAAATCCTGTAACTCCGTTCTCTTGTCTTCAACCTTTTTATTCTGGTCAGCACGTTGTTTTAAAGCCAGCTGACTCATCTGATACCAGAAACTATAATTACCGGTATATGTTCTTAATTTTCCGAAATCAATATCGCAAACATGGGTACAAACTGTATCTAAAAAGTGACGGTCGTGGGAAATAACAATAACCGTATTCTGAAAATCAGCTAAAAAATTCTCCAGCCAGGTAATGGTTTCAACATCTAAGTCGTTGGTTGGCTCGTCCATTAATAAAATATCAGGATTGCCGAATAAAGCTTGCGCCAATAACACTTTTACTTTTTCCTTACCGGTAAGGTCTTTCATTAATTTGAAATGTGTTTCAGTACCAATTCCTAAATCAGAAAGAATCAGTGCTGCATCGCTGTCTGCATTCCATCCGTTCATCTCCGCAAACTCTGCTTCCATTTCAGAAGCTTTTATTCCATCCGCATCACTGAAATCGGGTTTGGCATAAAGCGCATCTTTTTCTTTGATGAGTTTGTGTAATTTTTTATTTCCCATTATTACTGTATCCAAAACAGCAAATTCATCAAACTCAAAGTGATTTTGTTTTAGAACACTCATGCGTTGTCCGGGAGTAATATCTACTTGTCCTTTTGTAGCATCAATCTCGCCCGAAAGGATTTTCATAAGGGTAGATTTACCGGCGCCGTTAGCCCCAATAATTCCATAACAATTTCCAGGGGTAAACTTAACATTCACCTCATCGAACAAAACGCGTTTGCCATATTGCAAACTAATATTAGTAACTGTAATCATAATTCTAAAAAATCCGTTGGCAAAGATAGTAAATAAAAGGGGGTATTTTAGGGCCTATTTAATACCTTTGACCAATGCGCTTGGTTGCTCTTTTTATGTATTTTTCGATGGTAGTTCAATCTCAGGGGCTCTACAATGCTATTATTACTGATGCATCTAACAAATCGGGAATTCCGTTTGCCAGTATTGGTATTAAGGGTAAAAATATTGGTACGGTGGCAGATGAGAAAGGTAACTTTGTATTGAATATTTTGAAGTGTGAGGAAGATGATACGCTAAAAGTATCTGCTATTGGTTACAAAACAAAAGGTTTTACAGTTTCGGAAGCGAGGCAAGGGATGAGTAAAATTATTTTGCTCGAGCCCTTGGTCGTTAAACTGAATGAAGTTGTCGTCACATCAAAAAAGGTGAAACGTAAAGTACTCGGAACTTCTAAATATAGCGTGCGCAATTGTTCTGCATTTATGGGTACTGAAGGGAATTGGAAAGGGGAGGAGGCCGCGATCCGTGCAAATAATCAAAATGGCAAATCCGTTTTTATTGAGGATTTTAATTTTTATATTATTCAGAATAAATATGAAGATTCGCTTAGGTTCCGTTTAATGCTGTATTCTGTTAATTCAAAAA
>JAHEYE010000076.1 GCA_023251695.1 Sphingobacteriaceae bacterium
TTAGACAGTATTCATTACGCTAAACGAATACAAATTTCGCTATTGCCTACAGATAAGTATATGGATAAGAAACTTATACAGTTGAAAAAATAGCAGGTTGAAATGCAGAACAGTAATATTTACAAAGGATAGAACCTGAACATCAAACATCCTTCAGACATGAGTGTTTTCGAAGTGGTTGGAGGTGTGTTATAAACTCCAGCTTGAGTCTCAATATTCTTTATGGATAGGATACTAAACTCTGCCCCGACTGAAAAATATTTCACAAAAAAATATTCGCCGCCCAAAACGCCGGAAAACATCGTACGCTTACCTGTATTCGTTACCAAATAAGGATTTGGTTGTGGCCATCCCGAGGGATAGTAAATTTGGTCTGTCGAGTAATTATTAATGCCGTATCTAAGCCCCGCTATAAGGCGCGCGTTACCCGCAGGATACATTCCCATAAAACCAAAACTTAAAATTGAAGATTTTTGTATCGGATTCAAGGTTATAGTACTTGTTGAGGTTGTTCCCATTTGCTCAGTGGTATTTTTATACAAACCATATTGCACTTCTAATCTCACATATTTAACAGGATCGATATTCGCGATTATTCTGAAAGGAGGAACCGAAGTGGACAATAAATCAACAAGTGTTAACCCTCCTGCTCTAATTCCCAATCCGAAATAACGATGTTTTATTGATGCGCTATCGCTAAACCCTTTGCTTTTTTTGTAGTTCTTAAAGGATTCCGTTGTTCCGTTCGTATACTTAATCAATGAAATACTGCTTTTAGAAGCACTTATTGCCGGACCATTTATATTGGCACAGCGCTTATAAACAACTTCATTAGCTGTGGTTTCAATAATCTTCGCCTTTACAGAACTGCCGCTTTTGAATGCAATGCTGTCACCACATTCTGCAGCTGTTTCTTGTGCTGCTAATGAATAATCTGAGCTCAATAATGAGAAGATTAGTAAAATTGTTGTTTTTCTTAAATAGGAATTCATAATGGTAGTTTTTAATTAATTTACTTCATGTTATCATAAGTACCGCTTGGCTTCAATTTCAAATCAACAAAAACTTTATCCATTGGCGCAGCAGGATATTTACGTGATTTGAAATATAGAAAATCTTCCTGCAAAATTTTATCACCGGCTTTGCCTGCAGCGTTTTTCTTACTTATCGCTTCACGATAGGTTTCTACAGCTTGCGGAACACTTCCAAAAAACAAATAAGCATGTCCCAATCCTATTTTAGCATCAATATCCCCGGGATCTTTTTTAACGGCCTCTTTAAATAAATTATTTGCTTTAACATATTCTTTATTTTGTAATTCCGCCCAACCTTGCTTCTTTAATCCCTCAGCCGTGGATAAATCGTTTTCGTTTTCTTTATTTAATTCGTCATTATTAGTGAGATGAACTTCATTACTTGTTTTCTTTCCTTCAACACTTTTCATACCGTCTTTATACAAGGCGAAACGATCTACTTCCCCAGATTCGCTTTTCATAAATTCGATTTTCATGTCAGCAAACTCCCAAAAGAATTTAGTTGGCGATTCAGGAAAAATGTCGTTTTTACTTTGTCCGCCCGATGCCATAGCTACTAAATGATCGCCATCCCTGTAAACAGTTAAATTAATATTGGCCGATACCTGATATTGTCCGATATAGGTATCAAGCGTCTTAACATCCACTTTAATTTTATTTTTTGCAACCAAAGGAATGAGCTTGTCGGTTTTTACAAGCATTAAATTGCAATTAATAGTTATTTCTTCGCCGAGAACAATACCGCCTTCCGTCATAATTTCATACGGACCAACACCGAAATCACCACGGTGAATTTTACCGCTGATGTTGAAAGCATACATGGTTTTTCCGGAGTAATAATTAGTTACCGGGTTGCGTGCTCCAACAGCTATCAACTTAACTTTTTGCGTTACACCCTTAATCGTTAGCTCACCATCCACATCATAAGTGCCTTTTACTTTACCGGGTTTAAACGATGTTGAACTAAACTCAGCACGGGAAAATTTTTCAGAATCGAAAAAAGATTTTGATTTTATATCCTTATCCCGCATTTCATCGCCTGTTTCAACTGAGCGCGTATCCACCATAAAAGAAACGACTGCATTACTAAAATCACTTTCTGAATTGGAATTTATTTTCCCATCGTACATTTTAAAACGGCCCTCAAAATCATTTACCATCATGTACTTCAGCGAAAATTCCATCTGGCTATGATTACGATCAACCTTCCAACTTACCTGTGCATCGGCAGCGCTAAAAAATAAAATATACAATACAATTAATAATCCTGAAATATTTTTCATAAAATTGGATTTAGCTTTTGATTGCCTGAGGCTTAATTTTTGATAACCTTTTTGGTTTGGGTTTTCCCTTCTTTGATGACCTGAACAAAATACAAACCAGTATTTAATTGGGAAATATCGATTGCTGTTTCATTTTCAGATAAAATAGTTTTGTAAGCCAATTGTCCGATAGAATTTAAAATAATTAGTTCAGCCCCCGTTACATCTGTTTTTATGTTTATACTTTCGGCAGCAGGGTTAGGGAATACTTCAAAATAATAATCAAAAATAGTTTTACAACGCTCTGACCCAATAACCGGAGTATACGTTGTTTCTTTATCGAAGTCGGTTTGTTTTAAACGGTAATACGAATAATCACTTAGTGGTTTAGTATCAATAAATTCGTAATACTTACTATCGTTGCTGTTACCTGCGGCTTTAATAGTACCAATATCACTGAAATTAATCCCATCAAAAGAATATTGAACCGTGAAAAAATTATTATTTCTTTCGGTTGCTGTGGTCCACTTCAAAGCCGTTGTACCATTCCTGCATTCCGAAGTAAAACATGAAAGCTCTATAGGTAAAATAGTACAGCTACCGTTTAATACAAAATTATCTACATGCGACCAACGTGTTGGACCGGCAGTAGTGACACTGACGTGCTGACCGTTATTAGGGGCTACAAAAGTAAAACAACGCTGATTCCAAACACCGCCGGTTGGAGTAGGTCCTGTATAAACAACTGTTCCACCTGCCCCAGCAACGGTTGAAATGCCAATGACAACAGGCATTCCGGGAGGACAACAAGCAAGATCTCCTTTATCCCAAAAACTCATACTGTATGTTGTACCAGAAACAAGTGGTGCTGATAATTGCATTGTAAATGCGTCTGAAGTACTCGGGAAGGCAAGAGCAGCAAACCATGTGCCACTTTGAGAAGGTCCATACGGACAAGCACTTTGCATGATGTCTAATTCCCCTCCACCGCCATAAGCGGTACTGTTCGACATTTTTGCATTCCACGAAACATTGCTCATATTATAATCACAAGCTGCCGCCGTATTTATTTCGAAGCTACCGTTTAAAAATGCCTGTGCTGATAATTGCTGAAACGCAAAAACACTGATTGCTAAGGACCATACACTATTTACTTTTTTCAGCATTTTACTAAGGGACCGAAGACTTGTAAAAAGTCAAGTAAAATTAGTAAAAAAAGGGACAAAAGCAAGGGTTTGACACTTACTGCGATTAAGTAAAGCGATTTAGACGTTTTAAGGGCCAAAAAAGCCTACTTTTTTTGCTTTTGGAAGGCACTTTCATAGCAGGCAATCCATTCTTTGGCGCTCATTTTACCTGCTAATTCACCGATAAGTTTATAAGGAATATCATCCATTTTTTTAAAACGGATACAGCTCTTGCCCATGTCTAATTTCGATTTGGAATGTTTAGGAAATTCCTTTACAAACCAATCGAGTAATTTTTTATTCGCATAAACTCCCATGTGATAAACAGCAATGAAATTCTTTTGCGAAGCAAGTCCCATGAAAGGCAATGGTTGTTTGGGGTCGCAATGATAACCATGCGGATATATTTTATGCGGAACAGAGTAACCCATCATTCCGTATCCCATTCCCTCTGCAAAATTTTTGTCAATATTCTTTTTAATCTCTTTGCGTAATTCAGTCATTGCTTTTTTGCGTTCTGCGGGTAAAGAATCAATGTATTCTCCGGGTGTTTTAGCTGATGATTGCATATTATTTTTTTGAAATACCAAATTAATAAAAAACCCCGACTCCTCAAAGGGAAACGGGGTTTAATAATTCTTAACCGCAATTATAATTGGGCGTCCAACTTTGCTGCTAAGTTAGCCTTAGGAACTGCTCCAACTTGTTTGTCTACAACTTGTCCGTTTTTAAAGAACAACAAGGTTGGAATATTGCGGATACCAAAATTCATACTAATGTTTGGATTATGATCCACATTCACTTTACCAATTACGGCTTTGCCTGCGTATTCTTTGGATAGTTCTTCAACAATCGGACCAACCATGCGGCACGGACCGCACCATTCTGCCCAAAAATCCAATAATACGGGTTTATCGCTTTTCATTACTAACTCATCAAAGTTAGCGTCGGTGATTTCAAGTGCCATTTTAATGTTTCCTTTCTTTTTGTTTAGTTATACGTTTATTTATTATCAATTAGTATTCCAATTCAGTTTATTGCCGTTTTGTCGTGCTTTAAGCTGCCGTTTTGCCCTTTTTAAAGTCCATAAAAATGCTTCCTGCCACTGTTACAAGAACCAATATTGAGCCGAGGGTTGCTATGCTATTGCCGGTTTTATAAGTCTCCGGCTCAAATTTAAACTCAATTTTATGTTTTCCGGCGGGTACCGGCATTCCCCGTAAAACGTAATCAACGGCTGCGTGCGGTACAATTGTTCCGTCAAGATACGCATTCCATCCCTTCGGGTAATAAATTTCGGAGAATACAGCAAATTGAGCATCGCTGCATTCGGCCTCATACACTAAATCATTCGGCTGGTATGAAATTAATTTAATAGTTCCGTTACCCGAGTAATTTAAATCTGTTTTTACATCGGCCTTAAATTTTGCCTGCATAATAGCTTGCTGCTTGGTATTTATTTTTCCAAGACCAATAATTTCCTGATCGGCATTTTCGGCTATAGCAACTTCTTTTACAAACCATGCATTGCCATTGGCTTGGGGATTCCTCATCGGAACAATTTTTTCTTCACTCACAGGCACAATCAAATATTTTGTGTTGAGCATGTTCAAAATGTGAAGCTGGGCAAATAAACCCTCTATCAAAGAATCGTTACCCATTGTTTTATTTATTCCGGAATAGAACTTCTGTACCTGATCCTGATAATAGAAATCATAAAGTTCCTGGTATTTTTTCAGTTTTGCACCATGATACCCTCCTATAGATTTATGCAAATAAGAAGTAGCCGCATCCTGAAACGGTGAAGCTCCTAAATTCAAAACACGGTAATTCGGGTCTTTGTCTTTTAAAATCTCTACATCGGCCGGTGTTTTTTCGAAACTCGCCATATTCTGAGTTTTGGTCACAAAGTTCTTCTCACTCAAATAACGCATATCAACAGTCCATAAATCAATCAGGATAAAAATACCGAGTGCTCCGAAAAGCATTTCACGCTTCAATTTTTTATTGAGATACAAATAAATGAAAATAAAAGCGAGAGCGATGAAAATAAATGAACGCATCGCATCAGATTGGAAAATCCCTTTGCGCGCAATTTCTAATTGCGGAATCAATTGCGCTACGTAAGAACGGACCTGATCCTCCGGATTGCCGCCGCGTGAATAACGGTAAACCATTTGCTGCTCCTCACCATCAGGACTAAATGAATTCACCATGTCAGGAGCAAAATATCCAAGGAGGCAAAATCCACCGGTTAGAATGAAAGCAAGAATTAATATTTTTTTAAGCTCTAATTCTTTTTTAATAAATCCGATTTTAATTTTTTCACCTAAAGATTTGAATTGTATTAACTCGTTTAAGGTTAGTATGGCTAAAAGCGGTAAACAGAATTCAGCAATGACCATCGTCATAGATACAGCCCTGAATTTATTGTATCCCGGAACATGATCTAAGAAGAAAGAAGTTAATCCCATAAAATGATTTCCCCACGATAAAGCCATAGCTAAAATAGTGATGAGCAATAGTGGCCATTTCAATTTGTTTTTGGTTATGAATAATCCAAGTACAACCAGAAACATAATAATTGCTCCAATATAAACCGGACCGGCTGTGATGTACTGATCGCCAAAGTAAGAACCATTATTGCCAACCGCCTGTTTAAAATCGGGCGATACTTTTTTCAACGCGTTTGGATCTTCTTCACCAATAGGAATACTTGATGAACCGCCTTTGTAATCCGGAATTAAAAAAGTAAAACTTTCGCTGATACCATGACTATATTGGGTTACGTAATCTTTATCCAGTCCGCTTGTAACAACTTCTGCATTGCTTTTACCATCGGGAGTAATGGTTAATTCGGTTTTGCCACGGGTAGAATATTTTCCGTACTCGTCGGTACACAACAAATTACCCGCATTTGGTAACACTGCAATCATGGTGGCGGCAACAAAAAGCCCGAGTGATTTCAAAAAAGAGGGCCTCGCTTTTTCCTTAAATGCATAATAAGCATAACCTGCAATTAAAGCGCCTATTATCATGAAACCATAATAAGTAATTTGAACGTGGTTCGCGTTTAATTCCATGGCCATAAATAAAACCGTTAACGCAAAGCCTAACCATGTACGTCCTTTAAACAATAAAACAATTCCTCCTATAAGCGGCGGTAAATAAGCCAGCGCGTTGAGTTTTGAGTTATGCCCTGCCCCAAGAGCGACTAAAAAATAAGTTGATAAACCATAAGCGATGCCTCCTATCAATGCGAGCCAAGGTTCAATTTTTAAGCACAAAAGCAGAATAAAAAAACCGGCAAAACATAAAAAAATATACCCTGAAGGATGCGGCAAAAATAATTTAAATGCTTTGTCAAGTGTACCTAACCAGTTACCGGGATATAATGTTGAAACCTGATAAGCCGGCATTCCGCTAAACATAGAATTGGTCCATAACGGTTCTGTATGATATTTTTCCCTGAAATCACCAATCTCCTTACTCATACCTCTTGCCTGCATAATATCGTGCTGTGAAATTTCTTTACCCGATAAAAGAGGCTTGAAATAAATGAGGGTCAAAACAGCAAATAGAACAACAGCTGCTATATAAGGGATTAATTTTTTAAGAGAGAATTGCATATAAAAGATAAATAACAAATATATTAAAATTAAAAGGCAGAACCCCTTCGGTTCTGCCCCTTTTCTTCTAAATTTTATTAAAAACTTATACCTGCCCTGAGCCAGTCAAAGGACTATTTAGCCCCGAAGACCTTTTTGAGAAGGTCGGTAACCCTCGCCATAGGGTCTTTCCGTATTTTAGCTTCTTCGTCGGCAATTAAAACAAACAAGCCATTGGCTGCCTTTTTGGTTACATAGTCGTTCAGGTCAGGATTTTGTTTTTTAACGCCGGGAATTTTATTGTATTTAGTTACTAATGGATTCCAATAACTTGTCACTTTTACTTTAGCGATTGCTTCTTTTACGATAGGAAGAAATTGAGTATAAAGCGGACTGTAAGAAGTTTTGCGTAAAAAATTAGTAGCCGCTGTATCTGCGCCTTTCAGAATTGCAAAACCATCGCTCACGCTCATTTTGGTAATCGCGTCTAAAAAAACACTGCCGGCTTTTTTTGCTGCCTCTTCTGCAGCACGGTTTAAACTGGTTTCAAACTCTTCCACTTTTTTGGTCATGCCCAATTTTATTAGTTTCTCGCGCATGTCTTTTGCTTCTTCCGGCCAAGGAATAAATAATCGTGCATTTTTTAAATAGCCGTCCATTTTACTGGCATTCCCGCTCGAGTTATTAGTCCCGATACTTAATGCTTCGCGTAGACCTTTAATAACCTCTTCGTTACTGAGGGCAGGAGCCGTTGTTCCGCCAACAGCTGTGTTAACGGCAGTGGTAGCTTGTTGCACCACACTTGTTGCAGTGTTTGTGGCAGCATCTTTGGTTTGATTCCAAACGTCTTTTAAGATTTGTGCATTCAATGCTGATATTGAAATCAACATAGTTGTTATTATTAATATTTTTCTCATTTTAATTTTTAATTTACATTTACAATGATACAAAAATAAGGCCAAATTTTATGCATGCAGAAATATTAACGATTGGAGACGAGATTTTGATTGGCCAAATTACCAATACCAATTCGGTTTGGATTGCCCAGAAATTAAATTTAATGGGTATAAAGGTGGTACACATGGCCTCGGTGAGTGACGATAAGGAGGCTATTCTTAAAGCATTTAGCGATGCTCAACAGCGCTCGGATTTTGTTTTTATTACCGGCGGTTTAGGTCCGACAAAGGACGATATTACCAAGAAATTATTTGCCGAGTATTTTAACACAATTTTAGAATTGGATGCGCAGGTTTTGGCACATGTAAAATCATTTTTTGATAAACGTGGCCGTGAAATGAATGAAGCAAATCGGCAACAAGCAATGGTACCGAAGGGCTGTCTTGTTATTCATAACCAAAGCGGAACAGCATCCGGCATGTGGATGCAAAAGGAAAACACAGTTTTTATTTCGATGCCCGGGGTACCTTATGAAATGAGGGATATGATGAGCAATATCATCCTTCCGAAAATACGGGCGGAAAATAAATTGGAACATATTTTCCATAAAACGGTTCTGACTCAGGGTTTAGGTGAAAGTTTTTTGGCAGAAAAAATTGCAAAGTGGGAAGATAATTTAGCAGCTAAAAATATTAAACTCGCATATTTACCACAACCGGGAATGGTCCGTTTGCGTTTGTCCACTTCAGGAAATGATTTTGATACTATAAAAAAAACAGTAGAGAAGGAAATCGGTATTTTGAAAATATTAATCTCAGAATATATTTTTGGTTACGAAGAATACGGAGAAGAACCACCTTCGCTGGAGAAAATTGTAAGCGAGTTGTTACGCGAAAGAAAACAGAGAATTTCTCTCGCAGAAAGCTGCACGGGCGGTTACATTGCTTCTCTATTTACAGGCATAGCCGGTAGTTCCGAAATTTTTAATGGTGCCGTTGTGCCTTATCATAACAACATTAAACACGAATTGTTAAAGGTTGATCATTCTGTATTTGAACAGCACGGTGCAGTTAGCAAAGAATGTGTTTTACAAATGGCAGAACATGCTAAAGTAAAATTTCATTCCGATTATTCTATCGCTACATCCGGTATTGCGGGTCCGGCCGGCGGCACTCCCGAAAAACCTGTTGGTACTGTATGGATAGCAATTTCCACTCCTGAAAAGACCATAGCAATGAGATTTATTTTTGGTTATGACAGACAGCGGAATATTAAAATGACAGCAGCAACTGCCTTAAATATGCTTCGTAAGATGATTTTGAAAGAGGAGCTAAAGGATTAATCTTTCTTTGTCACGAGAGCGTAATTTCCTTCAATCCGGAAGTTCCAGCTTTTATCGTAAATTTTAGGGAGGTAACGTTTGTATAAATGCATCCTTGCATTTTCTGCCTTGGTTTCGTTTTCACCATCACGCCCGACAGCATTAAATTCGTAAATGCAAACTTTTGGATGTTGCTTGATAAAATCTTTTACTATCTCCACAATTGTATTCATGACCTGAAAAACCTCTCCCCTGTTAGTGGTTACATATTCTTCACCTTCAAATTCATCATTAATAACACCAAATACAATGGAAGCATGTAAAATATTATCCTGCCTTCTGCCAAAACGCACTTCATATCTTAAACCCGAAGGTGTATTAAAATAATATAAGCCGGCACTTTTAATAGCCGGGAATTCTATCGACAATATTTTATCGTAAATGGACAAGGTAGTCTAAACAGTGGCAGATTCAACTACCACTTCTTTTTTTTTAAATCGGTCGGCCGGAATTAACTCTTTACCACCTGTTGAGTAATCATAAAATCCTTTTCCTGATTTTACACCTAAATGTCCCGCAGTAACCATATTAACTAATAGCGGGCAAGGCGCGTATTTCGGATTTCCAAAACCGTTTTGAAGTACTCGAAGGATATTTAAGCAAACATCCAGACCAATAAAATCGGCGAGTTGTAAAGGGCCCATCGGATGTGCCATTCCTAATTTCATTACAGTATCTATTTCTTCAAGTCCTGCTTCACCTTCGTATAATGTAATAATGGCTTCATTAATCATTGGCATCAATATTTTATTCGCCACAAATCCCGGATAATCATTTACCTCAACCGGAATTTTATTCAATTTTTTCGAAGTCTCCATTATCAATTTACAAACCTCATCACTTGTCGAATAGCCGCGGATAACCTCTACGAGCTTCATTACCGGCACCGGATTCATGAAATGCATGCCAATTACTTTATCGGCCCGTTTTGTATTAGCTGCAATTTGGGTAATCGAAATTGAAGATGTATTGGAGGCTAAGATTGTATTAGCCGGACAAATTTCATCCAGCTGCTTAAATAATTTTGCTTTTATATCCGGATTTTCGCTTGCAGCTTCAATAACTAAATCGGCGTTTTGAGCTGCAGTTTTTAAATCGGTAAATGTTTTTATATTTTTTAAAGTGGAAGCCTTATCCGTTTCGGTGATAGAACCTTTTGCAACCTGGCGATCGAGATTTTTAGTGATGGTCGCAATTGCTTTTTGCAAGGCCGCCTCGCTGATATCAATTAAATTTACTGTGTAACCAAATTGCGCAAACGTGTGTGCAATACCATTTCCCATGGTTCCACTTCCTATAACAGTAATATTTTTCATAGCTTAAATTAAACACGTAAATCTAAGCGAGAGATTCGGTTTTACCAAGTCAAGTTTTTAACTAAAGGCATAGCTATTATTGATAAATACAGGCATTTTAGAAGCCTAAAACACAATAAATTAGAAATGGATATAATAATCCTCCGTGAGTTTTTTATACTCGTCAGTATACGAATGACGTTCGTCTTTTTCGATTACCATAGTTGATTCAGAAAACTCGGTTGGCCTGAATTCGAATTGCATTAAGTGACGTTTTTCTTCGCCCTTATCTAAAGTAGTTCTCACCCTTAATAATTTTGAAAGATGAAAACCTCTCACCTCAGCTAATTCCCTGAATTGAATGGCTTCGTTTTTAGGCAGAATCAGGCAGAATTTTCCCTTCTCGGTAAGCACAGCTTTAACGCCATCAATTAACTCAATATAAGGTAAAACATCAGCGTGCCTCGCATTGGAGCGGTTGCTATCTGAATTTTTTAAAGAGTCAACAAAATAAGGTGGATTTGTAACAACAAGATCGAATTTTTTGCCTGCGCTTCTGGCAAACTCCTGCAAAGATTTGTGTTCGGCTGTTATGCTGGCATTGAAAATACTTTCCTCAAAATTAATTCTGGCTTGCTCAAAAGCACTTTTATCAATATCAATCGCATGAATCTTTCCTTTTGATTTTTGTGCAAGCATTAAGGCAATGACACCTGTACCGGTGCCTATGTCTAAAATGTTTAATGAACCATTCGGGATAACCCATGCACCTAACAAAACAGCATCTGTGCTAACTTTCATCGCGCACTTGTCTTGCTTTATTACAAATTGCTTAAAGGCAAATGTGGTGTTTGACATAAATCATTCTAAAATAATTTATCGGTGTCTTACTTATAAGTAGGTCTGTTAACACTTGTGCCAAGCATTCTACCATATCCGGCACTTGTATTATAACGTAAGGTAACCTCTAAACCTCCCTTGAGTTTTGAAGCAGGGGTTAATTGGGAAACATTTATATCGTAAGAAATTCCGATTGCATATTTACTTTTCTGGTATAAAATACAAGGTATAATAGCATCCTTCAAACGGTAATAAGCACCGAATGAAAACGAAGAAGCATTCCTGATGTTTGTGTAAGTTGCCTGATCTTCGATAATGTATTTAAACAACATACCAACTGTAGCTTCGGTGTTAGGTCCTTGTTTCATATATATAATGCTAGGCACTAAAGCAATACCAACTGATTTTAAACCGTAATCGACATTCGCATGAAAAATGTATTTGGTATACAACCGTTCACTACTTGAAAAGAAAGAGTTTTTAGGAATATTGTAGTGATAAGCTGCAAAACCGATATCACATTTCGCGCCGTCTTTTGCACTAATGTATCGCTCGCTCTTTGCGTAATGGAAGTTCACACCGGCACCGGCATCAAAAGTTACAATTCCGCTTTTCGGAGTTACTTCTCCCGAAGGGGCATTTGCATTATAAAGGTATTCAACTTGATCGTACTGATTATCCCATTTTAAATTTGAGATATCAATCGTTCTATAAACAAAACCCGCCTGAACTCCACCAGATAACCAGCCGTATTTACTTGCCCTTGTATGAATAGATAAAGCTAAATTGGGTGTTAAAGTGCCTAATTTTGCATCACCGGCCTTATCAGAATACATGTTAAAGCCCATAGCCATATATTTCTTTTTAAGCTTTAACCGCTTCAAAGATTGCTCAATTGTAAAACCATATGTTTGATATGATTTTGCTACGCTTCCCCACTGCGACCTGTAATTGATAATCGCGCGCGTGTCATATGAGCTTCCAACCAAAGCAGGATTTACGTTAACCGGAGCTTCAGTATACTGAGAAAAATGGATATCCTGTGCCTTAATTGAAGAAACTCCAATCAACATCAAAACAAGAAATCCGTATTTTATTATTCTGTTCATAATTTCCTTTACCTTATTAGAGTAACATTTCCTTTCTGACTAAAGGCGTTCCCAT
>JAHEYE010000077.1 GCA_023251695.1 Sphingobacteriaceae bacterium
ATAAATGATTTTGGTAAATTGCCTCTGTTAATTTTACTTAAAATAAATGGACAGGTTTACCGGAGTCATAGGCATTATTGTTATTCTAGGTATTGCTTATTTGTTGTCGAACAATAAAAAGGCGATTAATTACCGATTAGTAATTAGTGGAATCGGTTTACAGTTAGCTATTGCTTTACTGGTACTAAAAGTTCCATTTATAACAAATTTTTTCGCCTGGATCGGAAGAGGAATGGGGAAGATTGAGCAATTTGCTACGCAAGGTGCCGCGTTTGCATACGGTGGAATAATGGTGGATAAACATGACGGAACGTCAATGGGTTTTGGCGCTCCTCATACTTTTGTTTTTGCTTTCACAGTTACAGCCACAATTATTTTTGTTTGTGTGCTGGTCGCAGTTTTATATCACATCGGATTCATGCAAAAAGTGGTTGCTATTATTGCACGCGCCATGAATTTTATTATGCGGGTAAGTGGGGCAGAGGCATTGAGTAATATTGCCAGCGCATTTGTCGGCCAAGTAGAAGCGCAGGTAATGATCCGTCCGTATTTACCAACAATGACCAAAAGTGAATTGATGGCATCGATGGCAGGAAGTATGGCTTGTATTGCGGGCGGAATTTTAATTGTGTACGTAAACATGGGCGCGCGTGCTGAATATTTATTGACTGCAAGTTTAATGGCTGCGCCTGCTGCTTTAGTTATTTCAAAAATAATTTATCCTGAAACCGAAGAATCACAAACTAAAGGCGAAGTTAAACTGGAAGTGAAAAGTCCGTACACAAATATTATCGATGCAGTTTCTCACGGTGCCGCTGATGGCATGAAGATTGCAATTAATGTAATTGCGATGTTAATCGGCTTCATTGCTTTAATAGCTTTAATAAATTATGGTCTCGGAAAAATTTGGTCGCCACTTTCCTTAGATTATATTTTCGGAAAAATATTTTATCCCTTAGCCTGGTGTATGGGTGTACCGGAAGCAGATGTGCAACAGGTTGCTACGATTATGGGACAAAAACTTACCATTAACGAGTTTGTAGCTTTTGATACCTTAACGCATCATTTAGCAAAACCGTTAAGTGATAAAGCATTAATCATTGTAAGCTTTGCTATTTGTGGATTCGCTAATTTCTCTTCAGTAGGAATGCAAATTGGAGGTATTGGCGCATTAGCTCCTGAACGTCGTGCCGATTTAGCTAAATTGGGAATACGTGCTCTTATTGCCGGTACTTTGGCTTCTTATCTATCGGCGACTATTGCAGGGATGTTGGTTTAATTAAAAAACTTCCCTAAATCCTTTCTCCTATATCCTAAATCCTCAATAATTCCCTATCTTTGCACCCGAATTTGGAATTCTTAATTCTGCATTCATAATTCATAATTGTAAGGATGATCTCGGTTAATTCAGTAACAGTCGCTTTTGGTGGAACTCCTTTGTTCGATAATATTTCTTTTCTCATAAACCCGAACGACAGAATTGGATTGGCAGGAAGAAACGGTGCCGGAAAAAGTACCATGCTTAAATTATTGGCCGGCGAACAAAACCCGACAAAAGGTGAAGTTGCAATACCCAGAGATTGTACCATCGGTTATTTACCTCAGGACATGATTCATCAACACGGCAAAACTGTTTATGAAGAAACTGAATCGGCTTACCTCGAAGTAAAAAAATTACAAAAACGTTTAGAAGTCATCAATACTCAATTGCAAACACGTACCGATTACGAAAGTGATGAATACATGAAACTGATTGAAGAGCTCACTGATATTAATCACCGCTTGGATATTATTGGTGTTGATAATATGGAAGCCGAGATCGAAAAAATATTAAAAGGTTTAGGTTTCGATCGCAAAGAGTTTTCACGCAAAACTTCAGAATTAAGCGGCGGTTGGCGAATGCGGATTGAACTCGCCAAATTATTATTACAAAAGCCGGATGTATTATTATTAGATGAACCAACCAATCATTTAGATATTGAAGCCATTCAATGGCTTGAAGAATTTATGGAAACGTTTGCAGGTGCTGTGGTGTTGATTAGTCACGATAAAGCATTTCTGGATAATATTACAAAACGCACCATCGAAATTGTAAATCAAAAAATTTACGATTACAAAACTAATTACTCGCACTATTTAATTTTGCGTGCCGAGCGGAAAGAACAACAAGAGAACGCACAAAAAAATCAACAAAAAATCATCAACCAAACGGAAGTATTAATTGATAAATACCGCGCCAAAGCAAGTAAGGCGGCCTTTGCTCAATCCTTAATTAAAAAATTGGATCGTATGGAAAAGGTGGAAGTGGATGAAGATAATAATGCGGCTATGTATTTCCGTTTTCCTCCGCCGGCTCACAGCGGTAAAATTGTTATTACAGCTGAAGGTGCAGGAAAGGAATACGGCCCAAAACGAATTTTTTCAGATGCTAATTTTATTATAGCTAAAGGTGAAAAAATTGGGTTTGTGGGAAGAAATGGTGAAGGAAAATCAACCATGATGAAAATGATTGCTAACCAAATTAAATTTGAAGGTGATGTGAAATTAGGTCATGGCGTGTTGATGGGTTATTTTGAACAGGATCAGGAAGAAAAATTAGAACAGGATAAAACTGTTTTTCAAACAATTGATGATTTAGCGGCTGGCGATATCAGAAAGAGAGTCAGAAATTTATTGGGCGCGTTTTTATTTAGCGGTGATGATATTGAAAAGAAAGTTAAAGTATTAAGCGGGGGAGAGCGCGGACGTTTAGCGTTATGTAAACTGTTATTAGAACCTTATAATTTATTATTGTTAGATGAGCCAACCAATCACTTGGATATCCGCTCGAAAGAAATTTTGAAGCAAGCCTTGATGGATTATGAAGGAACTATTGTGATGGTGAGTCATGACAGGGATTTCATGAAAGGAATGTGTACCCGATTGTTTGAATTCAGGGATGGACATTTAAAAGAACATTTAGGCGGTATTGAAGATTTTATGGAGTTACGTAAGGTTGAGCGTTTAAATGAATTGGATTTGGATAAGTCAGGTGTAAAGAAAGAAGTTGTGATTGAAAAGAAGAAGCCTGAAGTAAATCAAAACGAACAGGAACAAAAACAAATCCGCAACCAAATAAAAAAATCAGAAGCTGAAATTGAAAAACTGGAAACTGAAATTAAAATCTGCGATGAAAAATTATCTAATCCCGATACCCAAAATCAAGCTGTAAACGATAAAGAATTTATGAGTAATTACAGTTCTTTAAAAACGCAGTTAGAAAAAGAAATGCAGAATTGGGAATCACTTTCCTCTAAACTGTCATAATTTTCCTCCCCTTTTTTAAGGGGAGGTGGATCGCGTTAGCGAGACGGAGGGGTCGAAGTCCACCCCATAACAAAATCATTCATCACGTAACCATTGCCAATATCAAAGTCGGCAACGCTTTCAATTTTAAATCCATTCTTAAAATAGAAATTGATAGACTTAAAGTTTTGACGGTTTACTGTTAGTTTCATTTGTGCTGGATTCAATAGCTTCAACAAAGCATGATGCGCTTCAGTACCGCTACCTTTTCCTGCTAGAGTTTGGTCTAAATAAAATTTCTGAATAAAATAGCCATCAACACTGTTTTCAATTTTACTCACCCCAATAAATCCGATGTTCATATTGTTTTGTCTGATAAAATAAAAGCTGTGTCCTTTAACGGTAATTTGTTCGTTTAGACTTTTAACACTGTACATCATATCCAACATATAATTGATTTGGTCAATGCTTATGATGTCGGGATAATGCTGATGCCATACAATATTTGCAAGCCGAGCAATCTCAGGAATATCCTCTTCTTTCGCTTTTATTAAGTGCACCGTTGTTGGCATTGTATTAGTATATTTGTAATGTGGCAACTAAAATACTCAATAACGTTAACATAGAAAACCGACGCGCTAAATTCGACTATCAATTTATCGAAAAACTGGTAGCAGGAATGGTTTTAACCGGAACGGAGATAAAATCCATCCGCGAAGGAAAGGCTGCTTTGGTGGATAGTTATTGTTATTTCCGTAACTCTGAGCTTTACATAAAGAACATGCACATCGCCGAATATTCGGAGGGCACCCATTATAACCACGAACCCAACCGCGAAAGGAAATTATTACTGAGTAAAACAGAATTAAACAAACTACAGAAAAAATTAAAAGATCAGGGCTTAACAGTCATACCTGTCCGCTTATTTATTTCGCAAAGTGGTTATGCTAAATTGGAAATAGCTCTCGCGAAGGGTAAAAAGGAATTTGACAAACGTGAATCCATTAAAAAACGCGATACCGAACGTGAGATCAACCGTAAACTTTAAAATTATTATTTTATGTTTTCTTCTGAGCGGCTGTGCGGTGCGTTCCATTTATATTCCCGTTAGTCAAAACACACCTTTATTCGGAAAGGAAAAAGCGATTCAGGCAAATGCGTATGTAGGAACAAATCATATTGAACTGCAGGCGGCTCATAATCCGCTTAAAAAACTGGCTGTTTGTGGAAATATTAATTTTGGCTCAGGAATTTCAATCTACGATTTAGCATTAGGTACTTACGGACACGGTTCCAATTCAAACTGGCGTTACGAAACATTTATTGGTTACGGGTACAATACTAATTTTGCGTTTCAGACAACCAATTATAATTCGCTGCTAAATCAACCAATAAAAAACTATGAGGTGCGTTCAATTTACCAAAAGGCATATCTGCAGCCGGCAGTTGGTTATTTTAATGCAATAAAAATGTATAAAATGACTTATTCATTTTCTTTATCGGCGCGGATGTCTGCGTTGCATTTTTCAACTTATTCATTCCGTGAGATAGACGATACAGCAACAACCAACAGCGGACAAACTGTTTATCTCAAAAACATAAATTACCGCGATAAGTATTTGTATTTACTGGAGCCTTGTTTTACCAATAAGGTCGGATTAAAAAATGTGTATGCCCTTTTGCAGTTTCAGGCTATCATTCCGTATTCCGATCAGATTGACATCAGGAATACTGTTTTTGCGGAGGCGTTTATTTTTAGCGTTGGCTTGCAATATAATTTTACTTTTAAAGAAAAAAAGGTTGCTCCGAAAGATTAGTATATTTTTTATCGGCATTTTTGTTTTGCATTCCTGCTATCTCTTAGGCCCGTCGCCCCGTAAAAGACTAAGTCAGTGCGGAAAAATAAAACCATTAGATGTCGCAATTGTTCCCGGTCTGCCTTTATATAACGGACAATGGGATACGCTTTTGAAAACGCGCATACTTTGGTCGGTTTACTTGTATAAGCGTGGTTACATAAAAAATATTATTTTTTCGGGTAATGCTGTTTATACTAAATGGCGTGAAGGAAATTGTATGGCGGATATCGCAAAAAAACTGGGCGTTAGTGAAGAGCATATTTTTGTGGATACAATAGCTGAACACAGTACCGAAAATTTATTTTACGGGAATGAATTAGCGGCGAAGAAAGGATTTAAGACAATTGCATTGGCAAGTGATCCGTTTCAATGCGGAATGTTGCATAAATTTGCAAGGAAGAAAATGAAGACTAAAATTTATTTTCTGCCGGTAATTTTCGATTCTATTCAAAAAGATTTTAATGTGAATGTGGTTTTAGATACCACTTTAAACATTAAACCGGGTTTTGTTCCTTTGGAAGAGCGGCAAAGCAAAAAGCAAAGATTGAACGGAACAAGGGGTAAGAATATTAAATAGTACCACTTCGTTTCCGGAGAAACCATTCCACCGAAAATAATCCTAAAATCAGAAAGAAAATCCATTTCAGATCAATCAGATCGTTGAGCTGTTTTTGTGTATAGGTAACCGGTTTGATCAGTTCATTATTCATCAGTTCTTTCTCAAGTTTATCAAGTTCATTTTTCGGAAACAATTTACCGCCGGTATTTTGAGCAAGCTGAAATAATAAAGCGTGATCGGCTACCGTATTTATTTTTTCTGCCACTACTTCCTTAACGGTGATCATTCCGTTTTGCGAAAACACCTGGTTATTTACTTTTATAGTCGATTTGTATTTATATTCTCCGGCAGGAAATAAACCGGCCTCAACGAAATAAGAATTCTGATTTTTACTCATCGTGTAATTGTATTGCTTTCCGTTTTCATCTGTTAGCATCACCACAACATCGGGTTCAGTAATTAGCTGGTAACTCTGGTTATAAACTTCCGCATCAAATGCAATAGGCTCATTTTCTGTAATTATTTTTTTGGTGATTAACCTGAAAAAACTTTTATCGGCTTTTACCGACAAGTACTGAACAGTTTTTAAAATTAATTCGTTAAACAAATTATGATTGCCATGTTCGGCATAATCGCGTAATTTCCACCGCCAGATGCCATCACCAACAATCACGCCCGATTTTAAGCCACTGTTCTCGCTAAAAAGTAAGAGTGGATTTTCGGTTTCCACAAAACCAATTTTCTGAAAAAGCAAGGTATTAGAACCGGCAGTGGTGTTGTAATTCCCGAAATAACAATTAACAGCAGGAAAGTCTTTAATAAACTTTTTTAATTCATCACTTAAATTAAACAAGCCGAAATTTTTATTCAGCACAGGCTCGGTTTCATTTAATTTAGTACTCACAACGCTAATCTTTAATCCGGGTATATTATCGTTTTGCCTCGGCACAATTAATAAGTAGGGCTGGTTATTATTGGCGAGCTCTGTTGCCAATCTGCTATTTGAAATCTGGATATTGTGGAGAATAACTAAGCTATAAGGTTTTAATGGTTTGCTGAAATCCGCGTATCCGGTTTCAACCTCATAAGTTTGCCCCGATTCAATACTTTCTTTTATAGCAGCAACATCGGGGTGCGGGGCAGAAGCCAGTATCAATATTTTTTCACGCGTATCAATTACATCGACAATAAAATTTTGTGAATTATTAATCGTGTTTAACTCACCATTTAAAGGCGATACGCTGATGTTGTATTTTTGTACACCCGGTTTATCAGCTTCCAGAACAAAATTCAGTGTTTGAACGGAATTATCACTTGTTATTTTAATCTTCTGTTCAGATTTTTTAGCAGTACCATTCGAAATGGTTACAAGGGCTTCATTTCCTGTCGATTTATAGGATTGAATAACAGCTTCAACAGGAAACTTATTTCCTAAATAAGCAATCCGGTTATGATTTACTTTTAGAAGAATCAGATCTTTTTTGACTGTTGTATCACCTAAAGCAACTGTATAAACCGGAAATTTAAATTTCCCGGTTTGATTTACAGGATTTGAACCTTTATTAATAATACCATCACTGCAAATTACCAAAGCGCCGATGTTCTGATTAGAATAGTTATTCTCAATATCATTCAGTAATTGTGAAATGTCGGTTTCTTTATCTGAGAAATCAGGTACGGGACTCTTTGTAATTTTATTCCCAAATAATAACGACTGTACATTATATTTTGAGGATAACGAATTTCTCAGCCCGTCTACTTTTTTCAGGAATTCAGTTTTGATTTCAACAGAATCTTTTCCTGAAACAACAGAGGCAGAGTTATCAAGTGATAAGATGATTAAAGGTTTCTCTGTTTCGTTAATGTTGCGTTTCAACAAAAAGTTCATAAGCAATAAACAAATCATTCCAACAGCAAAAAAACGTAGACTGAATAAAGAGAAGAGAATTGTTTTCGAAAAGGTATCCCGTTTTTTTTCGCGGTAATAAAGAATGCCCGCATAAAATAAAGCTGCAACAAGGCAGATGAAAAAATAGTAAAAGGGAAGTTCTGAAATAATAGTCATTATAAAACGCCTGTTGGTTTTGCAGACATTAATTTAAAAATAATTTTAAAAAGATCAGGTTAACATTCCGCCACAAACATTAATGCATTGTCCGGTAATGTAGGCACTCATATCGCTTGCCAAAAATAAAGTAAGGTTCGCAACATCCTCAGCGCTTCCGCCGCGTTTAAGAGGAATTGCATCGCGCCAGCCCTGAACAACTTTTTCATCAAGGGCGCCCGTCATTTCAGTTTCAATAAAACCCGGTGCAATGGCATTCGAACGGATATTGCGTGAACCCAATTCCAGTGCAACTGATTTTGTAAAGCCAATTATTCCTGCCTTTGAAGCAGCGTAATTAGCTTGTCCCGGATTTCCTTTTACACCAACCACCGAACTCATATTAATAATGGAACCGCTTCTTGCTTTAAGCATTGGTTTCTGAACCGCCTTGGTTAAATTAAATACCGATTTTAAATTGGCATTTATCACTTCGTCCCATTGCTGTTCGCTCATACGCATTAATAAAGTATCGCGGGTAATGCCGGCGTTGTTCACCAAAATATCTATGGTGCCAAATTCAGCGACCACTGCGCTTATAAGATCATCTGCTGCTTTAAAATTTGCCGCATCACTTTTATATCCTTTCGCTTTTATCCCAAAAGCGGAAAGTTCTTTTTCAAGGGCAATTGCTTTTTCTTCAGAGCTTAAATAGGTAAAGGCGATATTAGCACCTTCCTGTGCAAATTTCAGAGCTACACCTTTGCCGATGCCACGGGTTGCACCGGTTATAAGAGCAACTTTATTTTGAAGTAGTTTCATAAATTTGATTGATAGGCTTCAAAGATAAAATAATATTGGATGGCTAGGGATTTGCCTGGAATGGACAGGGCTTGGGGGGCAGTACTAAAAATGGGTTAAAGCATTAAAAATATATGTAAATAATTTAAAGCAAATTTAACTGTTTTAGACCGAATTTATAATTATAATATTGATAATCAATAAATTAATAAAAAAGAAGGACTAGCCCTTTAACAAATTTTAAACTTTGGCACGCTTATTGTTAATAATTATAAAAATTCAAATTTTTGATTAATTTAGCAACGATTTAAAAACTAAAAAATGAAAAAAGTTACATCCAACAAACTCATCCTGTTTTGTTTACTGTTATTAGCTGTGAACTTTGGGGTAAAAGCTCAAGACAGACACGCGGTGTCTGTTAATTACATTTTCAGTCCGGATTCCCTGAAGGGATTTGACGAAAACGCTGCAAGACAAGGCGCACTTAGCGTTGGTGTTTACGGTGAAGAATATAAAGTTTACATGTATAACGCTAAACGTGAATATATTAATAACAAATATAAAATCGTTTCTATTCCTCAGGTAGATCCTGCTTATCAAAAATCAATTCCGTATCCAAGCATCACTGCAAAAGGTAGTCCGGGTAATCCGATTATTGCTGTTGCATCTTGTACAAATGAGGACTTTGAAGACGGATATCTTTTAGGAACACCTCCTGCTACAATTACCATTGGAACAACAGGTTTGATTAACGGATGGTTGTGTCAAGGGGCATCTAACTCAGGTGCAGGTGCTAATAACTGTACAAGCTCCTATGCATACGGTAATCCTAATCCAATGCGATTAATCGGCCCGGGAACTGCAGGATGTACAGATGCTATTATTGGTAGCGGTTATCAAATTTATTCAGTTTACGGAAGTACTACTGTTAGTTATCCAAATGCTGCTTTACAAGATCCATTTAATCATTATGGTGATTGGTTCATTAAATTAAATGACCAAACAAATGGTTCTAGTGTAAACAGAATTACAAAAACATTTCCTGTTAATGCTTCAAATGCATTATTCCAGTTTTCATTCATTAGTGTTCTTGAAGGTTCCCATAGCTGTTGCGATGGTGGTGGTTTCTCTTTAAAAGTAAAAATTGCTGCTCCTTGTTCTGCTGCTCCTGTAACCACAACCTGTCCTCAGTTTACTGCTGCAGTTCAACCAGGTTGTATTTCTCCCGGTAACACTACTACTTATCTTACTTCAACAGTAAACCCTAGTTGGAAGTATAATAAGTGGAAACAAAATACACTAGATTTAACTTCATTTATTGGTAATTGTGTAACTATTGAGGTTACTGCTTACGATTGTACTTATACAGGTCATGCAGGTTATGTTTATTTTGATGCACAGTGTAGCCCAATGGATGTTATCGGTAACGGGAACAGTTTCCCTGCAGGAACACCAAGTATTACTTTACCAACTTGCGGAGCCGGTTCAACTGCAACTATTACAGCTCCAACTGTAACTGGAGGATATACTTGGACTGCACCCGGCGGACCTGGTTCCTTTACTACAGTTCCGGGTGGACAAACTATTATAACAACCAACTCGGGTCAATATACGTTAACCATGAATCCTCCGGGATCCTGTTCTCCTATTATCAGGCTTATTAACGTAATTATTTCGCCTGCTCCAAACTTGGCTATTACCACAAATACACAACCATCTTGTGCCCAACCAACGAATGGCATAAGTATTCAGATGTCGAGTGGAACGCCAAATACAACACTTTCCCCTTCTTATTATTCGGTCACGATCTCACCTACGGCACCAACAGGTACTATAGGAGCAGGAACTAACACGGCTACGTATACGGGGCTCGCTGCGGGGGTCAATACTATTACAATTGCTGATAGTGTTGGTTGTTTAGCAACTCAAACTATCAACATCAATGCTATTCCTCCGATCCCATCATTTACGATTGACGCACCTAATACTGTATTAGGTTGTAATCCTGCCTTTATTACTGCAACAGCTGTTGCCACAAGTACAAATCCGTCAATCGTTTTTGGTTCGATGACATTCACTTGGACTAGTTCGTTATCTACTACTGTCGGTACCATCGTAAATATTAATCAGGTGGGTACTTATACAGTATTTGGTCAGTCTACCTATACTACAGGATCAGGAAATGCTTTAACCTGTACAACCTCCAGTGTGTTAACAGTAACAGGAAGTACTGCTGTTCCTACCTGTTCAATAACCGGCCTTTCAACAAAAACAATTACCTGTAACGGAGCCTGTGCATCATTTACGGCCTTAACGTCGGGAACGGCTAATATTATCGGAACCTGGGATGGTCCAAGCGGACAAGTTGTACCGCCTACAGGAACGCCCATGATATTATGTGCAAACGCACCTGGTACTTATACCGCAAATTTCTGTAGTACCATAAGCGGTTGTTGTGCATCACAAACAGTGGCGGTTGTGTCTGCTACTACTATTCCAACTATTAGTGTTACGGTTTCTACACCTAATGGATATACCATTAACTGTACAAATCCAAAAGTTATTATGAATACCAATTCAAGCGGTACTTGTGCCCCTATTGGTTATACCTGGACGCCGTTGGCGAACCCAACAGCTTCTGTAATGCCTCCTGCGGGTGGATTTACGGCTACAATTCCTGGTCAGTATGAAGTTCAGTTCCACGATTGTAATATGTGTTATGTAACAACAACCGTGAACGTGTATATTGATACATTACGTCCATCTCCTGCTTCAGTTACTAACTTACCAAGCAATAGTTATACCATTAATTGTTACAATCCTACCTTAGTTGCCACAGGGGTTACGAATCCATTGTTGCCTCCTACCAGTTATAGCTGGACACAACCGGGGCCGTTAACAATATCATCTAATACAACTCTTATTTCAATGGGAAGTATCCCGGGACCTTCAGGTGCTTCTGTTACCTATACTGTTTCTGCTATGGGTCCTAATGGATGTGTAGGAAAACAAAAAGTGGTATTTGCAAAAGATACCTATACGCCTTCTTATTTGCCAGTATTAACCCCGTCGACCGGAATCACCTGTTATAACCCTTGTGTAGCTATGTCTCCGTTCAGTGCGACTACAACACCGATCACTTTTACGTTTACATCACCTGCTCCAACTCAGACAGCAACTACAGCGGGTGCATTAATGTGTGTTCCTGGTCCTTATACCATGACTTACATTAACCAATTGAATGGTTGTCCCGGTGTAAGTACAGTTCAGGTGAATTCAAATTTAGTGCAACCTGCCCTTGTTGCTTCGCCGGTTGTTTACTTGCCTTGCGGACAAACCACGGCAACGATTAGTGCAAATACACTTACAACATCACCAACGTATTCTTATTCGTGGGAACCTGCTGTTAATGGTACTACCGTGGCCTTGATGAGTTGTTTGGGCGGAACAGCTTGTTCTTCACCTTCAGTAAACATGGCTGGTTTGTATACCGTGCTTATTTTAAATTCAGCAAACGGCTGTTCTGCTACGAATACTGTTTTAGTTGTATCCGGACAAGTTACCGCAGGTTTCACCCCATCGCCTCCTGATGGATTCTCGCCTTTAAATGTCACTTTCAATAATTCCAGCGTCATTGGTTCCATAACCTCAGGTTCAATAACAACGTTCTGGAATTATGGAAATGGTACAACTTATACGACGAGCGGTAATTCCACCGGTGCCAGTACCATTTTAACCAGCCCGTCTACAATTTATCAGTCGGCAGGTAACTATACAGTAACTTTGGTTTTGGTTCAGTCTGCCGGAACAGTTCAGTGTACTTCTACAGCTACTGCAGTTATACACGTAGAACTACCTTCGCAAATGGAAATACCGAACGTATTTACTCCAAATGATGATGGTGTTAACGATGTATTCATGTTACAAACAACCAACTTAACCG
>JAHEYE010000078.1 GCA_023251695.1 Sphingobacteriaceae bacterium
GTACACTGATAAGAAAAATATATTTTATTCCTGCTTCACCTGCTAAAATAAAATAACCTTCAATTTCAAGACAAGGCGATAAGAACATACCTGTAATTAATACCGTAATTATTTTTTTTGAACTTAGCTGTTGTAGTTCGGCCTCATTATGTAAGTGAAAGTGATTGTGTTTGTGGTGACGGATAATAAATACCAATCCTAAAATAATAAGAAGAACTGATGAGGCCAGCCTTGTAACATCTTCGAAAGTTGAACTAATTTTGAAACTCAGTAAACCAATTCCTATACCCAGCAAAACCGTACTTAAAGCATGTGCCAGTGCTGAAATAACCGTAATTCTGAAAGTTTGTCGACGGCTCCAGGAAAACTTTTTTTCGAAAGCGAGAATGGGTATCCAATGGCTTGGAATTAAAGCATGGAGTATGCTTATGGTTAGGGTTCCTATGATAAGTTGTGAAATCAAAGTAATTAAATGGAAGGCGAAGTTAAGGTTTTAATTGGGATTTGCTGACAAAAAAAAGCCCTCCGCCGGTAAAGCGGAAGGCATCTTAATTAATAGGCTTGATTATTGTTTAACCACTTTGCTCCTGTAAGTATTTTTAGAACTATCGGATGTTTCAATAAAGTAAATACCTTTTGCCAGAGTATTTATGTCTATACGATTCGATCTTCCGTTCAGTTGTTTAGTGATTAAAAGTTTTCCCGTAGCATCAAACAATTTAAACGTAATATCAGAATCTTTTGCGTAAGTAATGATTAAATAATCGTTAGCCGGATTCGGATAAATTTTAAAGTGTGAGGAATTGTTTATTTCATGAATTCCAACGCAGGCCGATACAGTAATTGTTTTTGTAACAACACCTCCGCAACCAAACGAATCAAAATAGTTATAGCTGATCACATAATTTCCAATTCCGATTCCCGGATCAAAGTTAGTGCCGAAAATTCCTGTGCCTGTAAATACACCACCACTTGGTGTACCTGTTAACGCAACTAAACTGTCGTCCATGCAAGCAGTGGTTGTTGTTGCAACAAAACTCACAGCCGGCGTTTGATTAACCGTTACTGTAGATGTTTGTTCAACTAATCCGCAAGTAGCATCGAATGTAGAAACAGTATAAACCGTAGTTACCGACGGACTAACTGTTATTGAAGAACTATTGGAACCTGTACTCCAGGTATATGTTGGTGCACCACTAGCCATTAAACTTGTGTTAACGCCACTGCAAATGGTGCTTGAGTTTACACTTAGACCTGAACCGGGTGAAACCGTTCCTGTCACAGTAACGGCTCCGCTTTTGCAGTCACCAGGCGCTACTTCCCAGTTATAAAAGAAGAAATAATAATTAGGCCCCTGACTGCTTCCGGTAATTGAAACATTACTCCCAATTGTATATGGATAAGTTACGCCGGTACTATTTCTGAATAATTTTGCAGCCCCGGTCCCCATACCTAAGCGAAATCCATATCCTGCTGATAAATTAAAATTAACAACAACAGTGCTTGTTCCTGCAGGAACATTCACAACTATACTTTGTAAAACTGCGTTTGATTTATCCCGTAGTTCAAAAGTACGGTTACCGCTTGTTTGCGCCTCAACCACAAAAGATTTAAGAACGCATGGCTGCATAACCGTAAATGAATCATAAGGAGTCGTTGCTGGATGATACAAGCCTGCTCCGATTGCGGTAGAAGTTGGTGCCCCGAAAATTGTTGGGTTTGTAAATGTATTAACAACGTAATAAGATGTAGTAGCCGAAATGGTTGGTGTAAAATTGGTGCCCACATAAACCGGAGTGCCTGTTGTTGTTGAAGTAGGATACCAGTATTGCAAACCGGAACCATTTGCAGTTAAGTTTACACTTCCTGTTCCGCATCTGAAATCGCCAGAGGTGGTTGGGGTAGAAGGAGAGTTAATAACAACGTATGCATTTTTAATAATTGAATCAGGACTTGCTGCGCAGGTTGATGTGGCTTTTAATTGCACGTTATAAGTTCCGTTAGCAGTGTAAGTATGAACTGGGTTGGTTGCCGTTGATACAGAAGAACCATCACCGAAATCCCACACATATGTATCACTACCAATTGATGTATTATAGAAATTAGCTGTGAATGGCAGTGAGCACATTAATGTTCCAATAGATGTAAAGTTTGCAACAGGCGTCATGGTTCCTGAAGGAGAAGGACCAACACCAACTGCATACCAGGCGCTTTTAGTTTGATACACCTCATTTGAACAGGCGCCGAATAAATCTATTGCAGCCTGAGTCGTTAAATTTCTTGCAGATGCATAATTTGTTCCTGAACTAAAATAGACGGTTAATGCACGGAAAGCAATTCTTGCTGCGTCTGACATACCAATACCGGTTACTGTATAGCTGCTCGAAATATCATTAACACCTGTTCCTCCCTGGGTTAATAAATAAAACCAGTAATTACTTACACCACTATTGGTATGAACGCCACCGTTATCGCCGGTACCCGTGTACCAACTTGTACCGAAATAAGTATCAGGCTGCGACATTGAATTTGGATTAGAAAAACTTCTGATGCCTCCAACTGTTTCACCAATATCCCAGTTCCATGACAAAGGTTTGGCATAGGCTTCAATGCATAATCCAAAAATATCAGAATAACTTTCATTTAATGCACCGGATTCATTCTGGTAAATTAAACCCGCTGTCATGCCCGTTAAACCGTGTGTGATTTCGTGTCCGCAAATATCGAGCCCCACAAATCCTCCCGCACTTCCGGAACCGTAAGTCATATAAGAGCCGTTCCAAAATGCATTTCCGTAACTTACACCGTAATCTGAGTAACTAATCAACTTAAAGCCGGCATTATTAATACTGTTTCTGCTGTGAACATTAAGGTAATAATCATAAGTCATTTCTGCCCCCCAATGCGCGTCTGTTCCAATCTGATCAATTGTTGTGGTATTTGTCCAAGCCGAACTTGTATTTGTATAATCAACCGCCGCGCTTGTTGAAGTGCTTGTGTTCAAATCGTAAGATTCAATTCCTAAACCACGACTATATTCGCGTAGACGGAACATGGTTGGTGAAACGCTGTCGCAAATAATATTTTGGGTACCGCTGAATTTTGTTTTAGCAGTTCCCGGCACGTCAATAGTATGAATTAGATTTTCTTCAGCTAAAACAGAACCGTTTTGTGCATCAATAATGACATTTGCACCGAACAAAGGTACATCGGCATAGATTGCAAACTTATAAGCGTAACTAAATTTATTTTCTGTAGCATAAATAATTAACTCGCCTTTTGGATAATAAGAGAAATCAGGATTGTTTAAACTTTTTCTTAATTGCGTTTCAGTAGCTTTATCCTCCCATTTGTATTTTTTGGCATTTACTTTTTTCAAAGCGACAGCTAAGGCTTTTGACTCGGAAATTGAAATACTATTTATTGGTTTATTAATACCATTCAGGTTTCCGTTAATGGATACAAGCTTCCCATTTTGTGCATGGGCAACTACCTGATAAGCGTGAACAGGAATATTATTGTAACTTAGATTATATCTTGTGTGAGTAAATCCTAATTCATCTTTATCACTACGCGATTTTTTTACGATCACATCATTGGTTAATACTGTATTGTTCAAAAAAGCCTCCGCATTCGTCTCGTAAACCGGAGTAGCGGTATTCAAACGGATATAATCTACTTCGTTTTTGTCATTGGTAGTATAATCCTTGCCAATAGAAGTTAAACGCTGGTTAGATTGAGAAAAAAGGAATTGAACTGAGAATAATCCTAAGATTAAAAAAGCCCTTGATTGTTTAGTATTCATGCCGGATATATATTAACTATTACGTTGTTTTAAATAAAAAAGTTTGGCCGAAATTAGCCAAACTTTTCTATATATGTTAAATTATTATTGTTTTATTATTTTGGTTCTGTAAATACGGTTATCGCCTTTCATGATTTCAACAAAATATAAACCTTTAGCGAATTTGCTCATATCGATCAGTTCCTTATAGTAGTTGGTTTCTTTAGTTGTAATTAATTTACCGGTCACATCGTAAATATTAATGTTCACCTTATCTGTGGTTACTGTATTGTATACCTCAATATAATTCTCTGCCGGGTTCGGATAAACGTTCACAACATTTGGCATTACAGAAGCGATTTCCTGCACACCGGTACATGGGCTGACAGAAATAGTTGAAATTGCAGAGCCTGTACAGTTTCCACTCATACCTGTTACAGTATAAGTAGTTGTTACAGTTGGATTAACTGCAATAGCACTACCTGTAATTGCACCAGGGTTAAATGTATATGATGTAGCACCATTCGCAATTACCGTAGCGGTTTGTCCGGTACAAATAACAGGAGAGTTAACTGTAACCGTTGGATTCGCATTCACAAGAACGGTAGAAACCATTGAATTTGAACAAAAGCCATTGTATCCTGTAACCGTATAAGAAGTACTGGTAGATGGACTCACAGAAATACCCGAAGTGCTTTGTCCCGAACTCCAGGAATAGGTTGTTGCACCGCTGGCTGTTAAATTGGCCGTTTGTCCGGAGCAAATAGTTCCAGAAGTAACACTCACCGTCGGATTTGGATTCACTGTAATGTTTGAGATTTGTGTATTTGAACATGAACCATTATATCCTGTTACAGAATAGGATGTACTTGTAGCAGGACTAACAGAAATACTTGAAGTACTTTGTCCTGAACTCCAGGAATAAGTTGTAGCACCGCTTGCATTCAAAGTCGTGCTTTGTCCGTTACATATTGTTGCCGAGTTAACCGTTACTATTGGATTTGGATTAACAGTAACGTTTGATACTTGCGTGTTTGAACAACTACCATTGTATCCTGTTACAGAGTACGAAGTACTTGTAACAGGTGATACCACAATACTTGAAGTACTTTGTCCTGAACTCCACGAATAGGTTGTTGCGCCGCTAGCAATTAAATTGATGCTTTGTCCGCTGCATGTAGTGGCAGAGTTAACTGTAACTGTTGGATTTGAGTTAACAATAATGTTAGATACTAATGAATTAGTACAAGATGATAAAGTTCCATAAACCGTATATGAAGTTGAAGCAGTTGGTGTAACCGCAATGCTTGAAGTGGTTTGTCCTGAGCTCCATGAATAAGTAGTAGCGCCGCCGGCCGTTAGATTGGTTGATTGCCCGTTGCAAATAGTAGGAGAGTTAACAGTTAAAGTCGGACCTGTACCAACCGAAGCAGTAACTGCTACAGCAGCACTGGTACAAGCATTTTTCTGTACCTGCCAGTTATAGAAGAAGTAGAAATAACCTGCAGTTGCAGCACTGGTTCCCTGAATATCAAGCAAGCCCCCAATATTAAGAGGGAAAGCAGGTCCACCTGCACTTGTTCTGAATAAATTAACTGTTGACGCTGCGTTTAATCCTAAACGTAATCCGGTTGCTATAGGTAATGCAAAGTTTAAGTTAAGAGTATTGGTTCCTATAGCCATATTAATTACCGTACTTGTAATAATAGCGTTGGATGAATTTCTTAATTCGATAGTACGGTTGCCTGCAGTACTTGCATAAGCAATTACAGTTTTTAAAGTACAAGGTTGATAAACATCAAAATAATCGTAAGCTGTAGCGGTGTTGTAATTAGCTCCGCTACCAACTGCCGAACTTGTAGGCGCGCCAAACACAGGCGCATTGGTAGATGTGTTCACTACATAATAAGTTGTTGTATTTGTTAGAGTAGGAGTGGTATAATTAGTTCCAATGTTTACAGGAGTTCCTGTACCTGTTGGTGAAGTGTACCAATATAACTGTGATGTTCCGGAAGCACTTAAGTTTAAAGTTCCGGTTCCACAACGTGAAGCGCCTGTTGTACTTGGATTGGCAGGTGTTGAAATAGTAATGTAAGCAGGTTTGATAATAGAATCAACGCTTGACATACATCCGTTTGATTTTAATTTAACAGTGTAGGTACCCGCAGCCGTATAAGTGTGTACAGGATTTGTTGCCGTTGAAACAGCAGAACCATCTCCGAAATACCACTGATAACTCATTCCACCTGCAGTTGTATTATTGAAATTCACATTTGCAGGTACAGAGCAAAATGTTGTTCCGCTTGCATTAAAATTTGAACTTACAGTTGAAGAATAAGCCGGACCAACTCCTACCGCATACCAAGCATTGGTGGTTTGTTTTACTTCGTTACTGCAAATACCAAATAAATCTACTGCAGCCTGAATTGATAAAGTTCTTGCATTCGCATAATTCGTAGACGGAGTATAATAAACCGTTAGAGCGCGAAACGCTATTCTTGAAGCGGTAGTCCAACCCATTCCTGTTACCGAATATGTATTTGAAATATCATTGGTACCCGAACCGCCTTGCACCAACAAATAATACCAGTAATTACTAACCCCGCTATTAGTGTGAACACCACCGTTATCGCCGGCGCCTGTGTACCAATTTGTTCCTAAGTAAGTGTCAGGATCTGAGTAGGCATTCGGATTTGCCATATTTCTGATTCCTCCTATAGATTCTCCCAATATCCAACTTGCCGTAAGTGGTTTTGCATAATACTCAATTGAATTACCAAATATGTCGGAATAACTTTCGTTAAGCGCGCCTGATTCATAACTATAAACCAAATTAGCAGTATTTTCTGTTAACCCATGACTCACTTCGTGGCCACAAATATCAAGACCAATGAAACCACCACCGCCACCTGAACCATAAGTCATCCGGGTTCCATCCCAAAATGCATTATTATAGTTAACACCATAATTAATATAACTTAATAATTTAAAACCTGCATTATCCAAACTATTCCGGCCATGGTTGATGAAATAATAATCATACGTTTTTTCACAACCGAAATGAGCATCTGTACCTAATTGTTCTATTCCGACATTTGGCCAAACTGTATTTGTATAGGTTAAGTCAGTATTAGCATAAGTTGTTGCAGTATTCAAATTATACGTTTCAATACCTAAGCCACGTCCTGTTTCGCGCAGACGGTAATTACCCGCCGAGTAATTATCGATAGTGAACGATTGAACACCGCTGTATTTGGTATTCGCCGTGCCGGGTACATCAGCCGTACAAATCTGATTTTCTTCAGCTAAAATTTTTCCGTTTGCTGCATCAACAATTACGTTCGCCTTATACAAAGGCTTTTCAGCATAAATATTGAATTTGTAAGCATAAGTGTAAGATGAATTCTCAACGATATTCTGTTTTTTATATAAAATCAACTCGCCCTTCGGGAAATAAGTGAAATCAGGATTGTTATAAACTTCCCTCATGTGGTTTTCCTCAACTTTATTTTCCCATTTGTAAGTCACAGCACCAACTTTGTTCAGCGCAAACTGAAGTCCTTTTTGTTCACTAATAACAACACTATTAACCGGATCCTTAATTTGATTCAGATCGCCATTTACAGAAACTACTTTTCCGTTTTGTGAATGCACCATAACAACGCCATTCGCAACCGGTGTATTTTTGTACATGACCTGATATTTGGTATGTATGTAACCAAGCACATCATTTTCGGATTTTATTTTTTTGATGGTAGTATAGCTACTGCCAAACACAACAGAATTTAAAAAATTCTCAGTGTTATTCTCATAAACAACATAATTATCTCGTAACTTAAATAATTCAATATTATTATTTTTATCAAGACTAAAATCCTGAGAAATTTCTTTTAAACGCTGATTATTTTGGGCTGATAAACCAGTGGCGCTTAGCAAAGCTAAAATTGCCAATCCTTGAGCATAGAGTTTTTTCATATCAGTTTCGTTTTTTTAGATATATGAAAATAGAAAACAGGATTGTAAAAAGCAAGTTTTTAGATGAATTATGATAAACGAAGTTATTAAGGGGTGGACGGTTAATAAAAGTGCTATGTAATTGAAAATTAAGCTTTACGAATACATAACTTAGCTTTTGAGTGAAAGTACATAAATGGCCAATATTGAGTTTAGTTTTCGCATGCCTCTGTAGCGCAGGCCAGACGCGGGTTTCATGGCCAATCGATAAAGTAAATATTACAGGGAATTATGGAGAAATAAGACCGAATCATTTCCATGCGGGACTCGATTTTTCGACGGAAGGGCTGGAAAATCTTCCTGTTTATGCCATTCAAGAGGGCTATGTGTCCCGGATTAAAATAAGTGCTTTTGGCTATGGCAAGGTTATTTATCTCACCCATCCCGATGGAAAACTGACTGTTTATGCGCATCAAAACAGGTTTAACGACAGCATTGAAAAATTTGTGCGGGCCGAACAAATTAGGCAAATGAGTTTTGAGTTGGAATTGTTTCCTGAAAAAGATCAATTCCAGGTAAAAGAAGGGCAGATTATAGGTTATAGCGGCAATACTGGCGGGTCAACCGGTCCGCATTTACATTTTGAGTTGAGAGATGAATTAACAGAAATCCCGGTAAATCCTTTATTGCATTTTAAATTAATTGATTCGGTAAAACCTGCCATTCATCTAATTACTTTTTATGATGTGTGCGAAAAATTTGAAACCACTTTCTTACAATCAAATAAAGTAAAAGTCAAGGGCGACAGCGTTTACCTTGAGAACGATTCAATTATACTAAAGAACTCGGTACTTGGCATAGGTTTCGGGGGAGACGATAAAGAAATAAAAGACGGCAATCCGAATAATATTTACGAGGTGAAATTATTTTTAGACAGCAATTTAATTTACCACCATCAGCTGAATTACATCAGTTTCGATCAGGCCCGTTACGTGAATGAATTCAGTGATTTGATTGATAAACAGAAAATCCAGAAGTGTTTTACTTCAAAGGCTTATCCTCCGGAAATGTACAAAACCCTTACTAACTCTGGCAAGATAGAATTAAAAGACACCTTATTTCATATAATAAAAATGCAATTTACAGATGAGGCAGGAAATAATACTGAACTGAAATTTTATTTACGCTGCTCAAAATTCAGGGCAAGACAGGCGATTACGAAAACCAAATTTTTCGTAGATTGTTTGGCTAATTATAATTATCAAACCAAAAATTGCGATTTGAATTTACCACCCAAAACATTTTATAACGATTTCTTTATTAAAATTACCGATGAACTTACCCAATTTAATTCATTAACAATTTTACCGGAAAATGTAAATTTCAGATGGCCTGGGACCATTAAAATTAAATTACCTCAAAAATTCATACCCTTTTCAAATAAAATAGTTTTGGTAAATAATGGAAGCGCAACAAATCCGACTTCCATTGGTGTCATTAACGAATATCCTTTGCGGAAATTCGGGACATTCCGATTGGTAATCGATACCGTTGGTCCGGTTTTAAAAACCAAAACGCCCTTGAAAAAATTAAAAGCAGCCATAAAAAAAGCCGATCATCTTACTTTTGTAATAACTGATAATTTAAGTGGCATTAATAAATACAATTTATTTATAAATGATAAATGGGTGTTGGCCGAATACGATGGAAAATCAGATCTGTTAACCTATTGGTTCGATTCTGAAACACCATTAGACGAATTGAAGATTGAATTAAAAGCTAGTGATAAAGTCGGGAATGAATCGGTTTTGAAATTAAAATTAAAGCGTTAAATACTCCACGCTTTCTAAACCCTTATTAAATAATAAATCAATCACACTTAGGTTGGGGACGAAACCGAATTTTTGTCCGAAAACCTGATAGTACTGTTTCTGATTTCTTGTTTCCGGTTCTTGGGTTCTTAGGTCGAGGCCATCAAATGTTTTTTGGAATTCGTTTGTGAATTGAATTTCTTTTTTTTGGCGGAGGATGTGTAAAATTAAATTGATGAGCGAAGTATTATATTCAAATAAAAACTCATGCTTTTCAAAGTAAAAGGGCTTGAATTCATCTTCAAAATATTCGAAGTAAGCTGAATTTTTGTAAGCGCTTGTTATAGCGCGCCAGTGTTTTATTTGCCAGGGTTCTTTATAGCTGATTCTTTTTTGTACTATAATTTCTTTATCGGCCAGTTTTTGTAAAGGAATACTAAGACTTAATTTTCCATTCGACGATAAAATATCGCAGCGGTTACGGTAAGTTTGCTTTTCGAAATGTTCGTGTTTTTCAATTAAAACTTTTTCGCTTTTCAATAAAACTGAAAAATAATTTACCGATGGTAAATAGGAAGTGCATAATAAAACAGGTTGCATTACTGAATGAGGAGTTTTTTGGTGACTAAATTATTTCCTGTTTTTATATTTGCGAAATAAATTCCGCTTTTCAGCGAAGAAAGTTCAATTCTAATGCTTCCGTTTTTCTTTGAACCAAAATCTTCAGAATAAATTCTTTCCCCGATAACATTTAAAATATCAATCACTATATTTTTCTCTTCTTTAAGGTTAAGACTAAAATTAAAAACACCATTGGATGGGTTTGGAGAAACTGTAATATTGTTTTTCTCAATAAATTCATCATAACCTAAAGGCGCTAAACAACCCTGTGATGTGAGAAGAGAGCTTCTAAACGTATTTAAACACCAATTCATTCTTGTGCATTGTCCTTTCGAAAACATATTTTTACAAGCATCATCCGTATAATCCATGTAATTGCAATACATCACGCCGGGTGCGGACGGCGAACATGAGTCTGTAATAACAGCATTTAATACAGGGCATCCCAATATTGGAACGCCTTGTGGTGGTGTATCAGCAACTGTGTCGTTCATACACCCCGCTGAAGAATTAAAAATATGCAATAAATAAAAATAATGTCCAATCTCGTGATCACACAAACGCCCCAGATCATTAGGAGGAGTTGCACTACCCATATTGCCAAACATTGCAGGATCCATTATTACCCCGTCTTGCATTCCTGTAAATGGGCGCGGCACACCGGGAAAAGTTGCCATGCCTCCTCCGTTATTACAAACCCAAATATTTATATACTGTGCTGTATCCCAGGCATCACGTCCGCCACTGGCTGTATAATAAATATTTGTGTCTCCTAATAAAGGCGCAAAGGAAAATTCAGTGGTTTGTGTATTGGTAATTCCAGTTGTTGGGTTTCCGAACGGGTCGCGCTTGGCCAGACAAAACTCAATTTTTGAATCGCCGATCAGCGATTTAAAACCTACAGGAGTATTAATTGTATCTGCGTTTAATTTTCTGAAATCTTCATTCAGGATATTGATTTGCGATATAACTTGGGCATTTGAAATATTTTGAACCGGTGTATTCCAAACAACATGCACCACCACCGGAATAATGTTTACCGAAGCCTGAGTCGTACTGGTTTTATGATTTTGTACCCATTCAGCGAATTGTTTTTCGTGTTCATTTCTTAGCTTATCATAAACCTGGCTTTTATTATTCTGTTGGACGTGGCATTTAGGGGTTTGTGAAAACAAAACCGCAGACGAGATAAAAAAGATTAAAAAAAGATAATTTGATTTCATCGCAAATCAAATATACAAAATAAATTTACTTCTTCCCGGATTTTACTTTGCAACAGACTTTCCCAATAACATAGTTCTCCGGCAAAAATCCCCAATAACGTGAATCAATTGCATTATCGCGGTTGTCGCCCAACATGAAATAATAGTTTTCTTTTATGGTGTAAGTTGTGCTTAAATTACCGTTGATGAATATTTTCCCGTCTTTAATTTCGAGTTTATTGTTTTCATAAACCGAAATTATTTTTTTGTACAGACAAATATTTAAAGTATCAAGTTTGATTACATCATCTTTTTTAGGAATGTAAAGTTTCCCGTAATTGTGTTTATTCCATTTGTAGTTCGAATCATTCGGAAATATCTGATGGTCGTGTAAATTTGTTTTTTCAATCAACTTTATGACTTCAATAATCAGCGTGTCTTTCCTTAAACTATCGGCTGTGCTTTGTGTTAAGCTGAATGAATAATCCAGTTCGTCCGAAATAATTCCGCCTTCTGTTAAATTATATTTAATAAGAAAAATCGAATCCAATTCTTTTTTTGATTTGAGGTGATAATTATGTCTTAGTTCATCCATAAAAAAATCTTCTTTATTATTTACAAAAACGAAACCATTATCTAATTCGATGGTATCGCCGGGAAGAGCGGCACAGCGTTGTATAAATAATAAAGGATTTGTGTTTGTGCTATCTTCGGTATAATAATTAAAAGCTAAAACATTATTCTTATAATAATTTGAAGAAAATTTGTTCAATAAAACAATATCACCACTTTCATAAAGTTCTCTCATGTCGTTAGAGGGAACGTGAGTGAACTGAAAGAATGATCGATTAATAATGAACAGAAAGAATACAGCGATGATAACCGGTGCTAACCAGGGAATGAATTTTTGTGATAAGGCTTTATCAATTCTTAGCATTTGCCACTACTTTAGTTTTGCGGCGTTTTCTCCATTTTCCCCAGCCCCATAAACCCAAAATAATTGCAATAACAGGAATTTTTACAGAAACCAATCCATTGTCGCCAACATAAGATAAAAAGCGTTCCCAACGGAATTTTCCTTCTTTTGAGTT
>JAHEYE010000003.1 GCA_023251695.1 Sphingobacteriaceae bacterium
AAGCATTTGTGAAATCTTTAAGCGGCGAATAAATATGACGGATAAAGGGCGCGTGCTCTAATTTATTTTCTATGTAAGTAAAAAAGCTTTTGAAAACATAAGTCGATGCTAAAACGCCCATGCCAAAAATAAAAGCCAGAGTAAACACTAAACCTAACAGCGTATTTACCGCCGAGTAATTTGTAATTCCAATCACCGAAAAAATTCCGGAGAAAAAATCAAACAACTTAAAAATAATAGCCACCGTAATCGCAAACGGAATAAATAAAATAAGTCCTTGTAAAAAATAGGTTAAGAAGCGTTTCATGCTATAAAATTACAATCAGGAAGCGGTCACTTCTTATGAATGTAGTTTAATTATAAACAGTTGGGTTTTAACAGAGCAACATTCTAGAGGTAAAGACCCTGCCTTCTGCAGGGTGACGGCTTCCATAGGACATGCATTTTTCTGCAACGTCATTCTGAATCCAAGCGTCATGCTGACCGCCGAAGGCGCAAATCAGCATCTCGTCGGTTCCTTGCTTCAGCAAGCAACCGATGTTACCAACCCAATATCCAGCTAAAAATAAGTGGCGCCACAATCGTAGCATCACTCTCCACAATGAATTTTGGTGTATTGATGTCCAGTTTACCCCAGGTAATTTTTTCGTTAGGAACCGCACCTGAATAAGAGCCGTAAGAAGTTGTTGAATCTGAAATCTGACAGAAATACGACCAGAACGGAATATTTTCCATTTCCATGTCTTGATATAACATTGGCACAACGCAAATCGGGAAATCACCGGCAATACCTCCGCCGATCTGGAAAAAACCAACACCTTTTCCGCCTGAATTTTTTGGATACCAATCTGCCAGCCATGCCATGTATTCTATACCACTCTTCATGGTACTTGCTTTAATTTCTTTTTTAATCACATACGAGGCGAAAATATTTCCCATGGTGCTATCTTCCCAACCCGGCACAATAATTGGTAAATTTTTCTCAGCAGCAGCTAACATCCAACTGTCTTTCGGATCAATTTCGTAATACTGTTTTAATTCGCCGCTGTTTAAAATTTTGTACATGAACTCATGTGGAAAATATCTTTCACCTGCAGTATCTGCATCTTTCCATATTTTATGAATGTGTTTTTGCAAACGACGGAATGCTTCTTCTTCCGGAATACAAGTATCGGTTACGCGGTTATAATGATTCTCTAATAAATTCCACTCATCTTGCGGCGACAAATCGCGGTAATGTGGTACACGTTTGTAATGACTGTGCGCCACTAAATTCATAATATCTTCTTCAAGGTTCGCACCTGTGCAGGAGATGATATCAATTTTTCCTTTACGGATCATTTCGGCAAGTGATTTTCCTAATTCTGCAGTACTCATAGCGCCTGCAAGCGTAACCATCATTTTCCCGCCTTCGGTTAAATGCGTTTCGTAACCTTTAGCGGCGTCGACCAATGCGGCTGCATTAAAATGTTTATAGTGATGCTCGATGAATTTCGATATCGGGCCTTTATTTGCTGCTGTACTCATATCTTGAATTTTGAGGTACAAATCTAATAAAATTGAGAGCAAAAAGAAGGCTTTTTGATTAACATTTAATTAAGAAAAAGCGAATAAAATACTATATTAGTAATTAATTTAAGTGAAAAAAACCGATATTAAATACTTTTTAGCATAAAGCAAAAATTATTAAACAATATGAAATTCAACAACAAATTAATTTTACTTGTAATTATTCTTGTCCCTTCATTTTACAAGGCTCAGGGCTTTCAGGTAAATTTGCAAGGACAAAAACAACAAGCCATGGGCGGAGCGGGAACTGCTTTAATTATGGATGGCGCTGCTTTATTTTATAATCCGGGTGGCGCCTGTTTTTTAAATAAAAATGAAATTAATATTGGTGTTACTCCCGTGTTTGCCAAAAGTGCTTTTTTAGATGCTAACACAAATAAAACGGCCGAAACCAAATCTCCTGTAGGCACCCCTTTTGCTGCGTATGGTGTTTTTGGATTGAAAGATAGTAGCAGTTTAAAATTTGGTTTGGCAGTTTATACACCTTTTGGCAGTACAGTGCAATGGGAAGATAATTGGATGGGACGTTTCGCGTTAACCCGTTTAGAATTGAAAGTATTTTTTTTCCAACCTACCATTAGTTATAAAATAAATTCCAAATTGGGCATCGGCGCCGGTTTTGTTTACAGTTACGGGAAAGTTAATTTACAAAAAGATATTCCCTTAATAGACAATAACGGAAATTACGGTCATGCCACACTGGAAGGTAAGGCGAGCGGCCTTGGCTTTAATGCCGGCATTTATTTTGCGCCCACTAAAAAACTTACAATTGGTTTAACATATCGTTCGCAAGTAAACATGAAAGTGCGTGATGGCACCGCAACTTTTAAAGTACCCGCTTCGTTAAGCGAAAATTTCCCCAACGGAAAATTTACTTCTAAGTTACCTTTGCCGCAAGTGGCCACCTTAGGATTTGGTTTTAAAGCAACCAACAAATTAGATCTTGCGTTAGACATAAATTTTGTGGGATGGAAAGTCTACGATACTTTAGCTTTTGATTACGAAAATAATACAAGCTCTTTACTGGACACCAAATCGGCCCGGAATTATAAAAACACTTTTGCATTCCGCTGTGGTGCAAACTATAAGATTACCAAAAACTTTAATGCTTGTTTAGGTATGGCTTATGGCATTACGCCTGTACAAAATGGATATGTTACTCCCGAAACACCCGATGCTAACCGCATTAATTATACCGCCGGTTTAGGTTATTTTTTTGGAAAACAGTTTAGAGTAGATGCCTCCGTTTTATTTACCGCACTTAAAAGAAAAGATACTAATATTGAAACTAATTTAAGCGGCACTTATAAAACAAATGTAATTGCCCCCGGCATTGCTGCTTTGTACATATTTTAAAATTTAGTAAATGAAAAGAAAAACAAACTCATTTTTACCTATCACTTTTTTAATTCCGTTAACTATCGGGATAATGATAGGCTGTAAACCCAAATTTGATATTCCCACTCCGGATAATGGCAGTGTGGATGCCTCGCGATATGTTGCTATTGGAAGTTATATAACCGCGGGTTATGCCGATGGTGCTTTGTATTACGAAGCACAAAGTGTTTCATTCGCTAATTTATTGGCAGAGCAGTTTAAATTAATTGACGGCGGCAATTTTAATATTCCTTTTGTACCTCAGAACTCAAACGGCGTTTCAGTTATTGCGGGTAATACAATCAGCATTAATGCTAAATCAACCCTTGTCAATAAAACAGATTGTAAAGGAATTACAGCGCTTGGACCATTGAAATTGAATCCTACTGAGAATTATGGTTTTTTCTCGGCTAATATTTATAATAGTTCCGCACCATTTAACAATTTGGGAATTCCCAACACAAAAATTTTTCATGTGGCTTTTAAAGGATACGGAGATGTCGCGAATAATCCTTCAGGAAATTTCAATCCTTTTTATCAGCGCATAGCATCTAATTTTGCTACATCCTCCATTTTATCGGACGCAGTTAACCAGAATCCAACATTTTTTTCTTTACTTATAGGAAGCGAGGATGTAATGGGATTTGCCTTGAGTGGTGGCATATCTGATACAATAACTCCGCTTTCCCGTTTTAATAACCATGTTGATACTATTATTAATAATCTTACAAAAAACGGAGCAAAAGGTGTAGTAGGAAATATTCCTGATATTTCTTCGCTTCCATATTTTACAACCATCCCGTATAATGGTCTCACCATCGATCAGGCACAGGCAGATCAGTTAAACAGCCTCTACACACCATTAGGTATAAATATAACTTTTACTGTTGGTAGCAATCCATTTGTTATTATTGATACCGCTGCTAATTTTTTTGGATTCAGACAAATGTCAGAAAATGAATACATTTTATTAAACGTTCCTTTAGATTCTGTTAAATGTTACAGTTATGGCTCGCTTATTCCCATGCCTAATAAATATGTATTAACTGCAAACGAAATCAGTTTAGTACAAACAGCTATAGCAAATTACAATGGTAAGCTCAGTGCCGCCGCCCAACTAAAAAATTTAGCTTTTGTAGATGTTAACTCTTTTTATAAGCAAATAAAAACCGGAATGGTATATAATGGTATTTCTTTAAACGCCCAATTTGTAAAAGGCGGTGTGTTTTCTTTAGACGGACTTCAATTAAACCCAGTCGGACAAGCCTTACTTACCAATGAGTTTATTAAATCGATTAATTTTATGTATGGTTCTACCATTCCTCAGGTAGACGTAACAAAATATAAAGGGATAAGTTTTCCGTAAATAACATTGTTTATAAGAAAAAAAGTTTTAAATTCATATTTAATAACATACCCCGGTAATTAGCGGGAAACTAAAAATTGTAAAGCATGAGAAAAATTTACCTCCTATTATTGTTTTTGATAGTTTTAAATAGCGCATCAAACGCACAAAATTTATGTAGTAATGGAAGATATGCAAGTGATGTATATACTACCTATTCGCTAACCAGTAACATCCAATATGGATTAAGTTTGGCCTTAAATAATAGCATGCAGGTTCAATTACTCGATTTTTACCAGCCAACGGCCGACACCGCACAAGCAAGACCATTAATTATTTGGGTACACGGCGGAAGTTTTTTTGGCGGATCAAAAACAGATGTTGATGTAGCAGCTTTATCGCAGCGTTTCTCGAAAAAAGGATATGCTTGCGCTTCTATAAATTACAGAGTTGGATTCACTCCGTTTGATTCGAGTGGAATTGTTCCGGCATTATTACGTGCGGTTCAGGATTTGAAAGCGGCCATCCGTTTTTTTTATAAGGACAAGCTTACGACAAACAGTTATAAAATAGACACAAACAATATTTTTATAGGTGGAAGTTCGGCGGGTGCCATAACAGCGTTGCACACAGCCTATTTAAATAAATCGTGCGAAATTAATCCGTACATCCCTCAGGCAACACTTGATTCTTATGGTGGAATTGAAGGTAATAGTGGAAACGGGTGTTATTCTACAAAAATAAAAGGTGTTATAAATTTATGCGGTGCATTAGGAAAGTACGGATGGATAGAGCCGGGTGATGTACCGTTATGTTCGATGCATGGTACAACAGATGCCACAGTTATTTACGGAAGAGGGAAAGCTAATCCGGGTATACCAATGCTTTATTTAGATGGCAGCAGAATGATGTATGCCGGAACGCTAATTTCGGGAGTGGGGCATAATTTTTATACCTGGTATGGAAAAGGGCATGTACCTTATGCGGGAAGTTCGGCATCTAATTTAGCTTACATGGATACTACAGTTAATTTTGTGCGCGATTATTTAGTTCAGCGTTTGGGATGTCCTGATGCTGCACTACTTCCTCCAAATACACCTTCAGGAATCGTTACACCTTACGCTTATACTACCTGCACGGTTAATATTGCAACGGATTGTGCAATTGGAATTAATGAAAGTGTGGCGCAAAATTTACTCATAGCTTTGTATCCAAACCCAACCAACGATAAATTAAATATTGTTTTAGGAAGCGAAAACAAAACCTTCACCATTCAGATTACCGATATATCAGGAAAGCTTGTAAAAACAATTACCGGTACTCAACCGAGAGTAATAATTGAAAAAGGTGATTTAAATCCCGGAATGTATTTATTAAAAGTATCAGATGAACATGGACTGTCATCTACTAAGAAAATATTTTTCTATTAAAATTTAAATTAGAAAAAATCAGCAAAGGGCTTTCGCAATGGAAGCCCTTTTTTTTTGATTAACTAATGAATAGAAACTCCCAGCCAAATATTAAAAATGAACATAAAAAAACCGCCCTAGGGGCGGTTTTTAAAGTATAGGGTTCAAAAAACTAATCGGTTTTAACGGTCCCTTCCTGATACACACGTTGAACCCGTTGAATAACGTTTGCCTGGAAATTTCCTGTAACGGTTGCAGTATTAGTTGTTGAATTGCTGAAACCGTTTATGGTAACATTAAATGAACCCGAAAACAAACCGGTAGAAGCGTTATACGAAAGGCCTGTTGCAGCTGCATTGCTTATGTTTCCATTAAATGAAAAGTATTTTGTAGAACTCAAAGCTTTTTCAAAAGTTAAATTAAGACTCAAAGTGCCGGTAGAAGCAGTTTTTGAAGAGGTATTAATATTAATGCTGGAATAATTGCTACTGAAAATATCAGCTTCCTGGCGCTGAAAACTAAATGTATAATTAGAAGTTCCAGAACTATCTAAAGTACCTGAACTGCCCATGCCGGGAAAATAATACATATAACTAAATGGCTCACTAAACGCTACACCATCTTTCCTGGTTCCAGTAATTGTACCTGTAATTGAGCCTCCGCTGGTCATGTTCACCACTGGTCCGGCAGGTCCTTGTGTACCTTGATCACCTTTTGGTCCGGTTTCAGCTTTTTTACATCCTGATAAAATAATTATGCCCATCACAACTATTCCTGCCAGCATTTTAATTGAAGTATTTTTCATGTTTCTTTTTTTTATTTTTTGCCTACTCACTTAATGGCTTTTGGGCTTACTCCTTATACCAAATATAAAAAATTCCTGATAAATAAAAGGATTTCCCAATGAAAAACATGAAAGGGAGCAGTAAATAGACTAAATTTTTAGGAGTCTAATAAAGCCCCGGATTATGAGGAGAATCAGTTTCCGGAAATAGCAAAAAAACCGTAACTTAACACATTCCGAAGTCTGAATGAAAAAGCTTTTTGGCATACTAATTTTCATCACTATGGGTTTGCGCTGCAAATCACAGGCTTACATTCCTATGCTTAATTCCTATGCCGAATGGCACGTTACCAATTGTTATTTTGGTTGTATTACCGACAGGTATTATACTATTGGTGATACTTCTATTGCGGGCTACAATTATAAGTTTCTCGACATGTATCATTACATGAAGAATTTTATTTTGAGGGAAGATACAGTTGAAAGAAAAATTTATATGATGTTTCTTGGTCCCAGTTCAAAACCCCCCGGCGATCAGCTTTTGTACGATTTTGGAATGAACATCGGCGATACAATCGACGTAGTAAATCCAAATAGTCCTTATCCATCGAGCTCCGGAAAATTTGTTTTAGATTCAATAAAATTAAAGCCATTGGTTGTAAAACCCCATCGTTATTTTTATTTACATGCTTTAGATACTGTTACAGCGGGTGTAAAAAATACGATTTGGGTGGAAGGCGTCGGTTCTTTGTGTTTAATAAATACGCCGGGCGCGCCGCCAAATATTAACGGCGTTGGACAACTGAGTTGTTTTTTTAATAATGGTGTTAAAGAGTATGAAAACCTCGATTCAATAATGGCCTGCATGTCGATGTATCCCATCTCGGTAAAAGAAATTTCAAAGTTCAGAGCTTCCGTTACGTTAAACCCCAACCCCGCAAACACATTCATTAAAATTGAGGCTAAAGGTTATGATTTATCAGGACAGGAAATGCAAATAATAAATGTTTTGGGAAAAACGGAATTTGTTACGGAGTATCAAAATTCAATTGATATTTCTTTCCTTTCCTCAGGAATTTATTTTTTGCGTTTTGTACGTGAGGACCAACCTTACTCTTATAAATTCGTTAAGGAATAGTTGGATTAAAATGGGGTTTTAAATTAGGGGGTAATTTGACTCACCCCAGGTACACCGTAGATTTCTCACCCACAGGCCGGTCGCTGTAGGTTGTGCATTCCCGGCATCCTAGGACGAATGTGCTTCCCTCTCTTTTGGAGAGGGATTGAGGGTGAGGCCGGAACCTCAATCAAAAAACAACCACGTTATCCCAAACCTGAAGGCTCTGTCGGGCTGGATGTAGCCGGGAACGAAATAGTAGTTACTGCCCACAACTCCGTACAATACATTTTCTACTTTCACAAAAAATTGTACCGGACGGATACGTGCGTTTAAATACACATCCACAAAAGGATATTCACCAACGCTGTAACGGTTTTGTAAATAGAACTGGTTGGTGGCGGGCATGTATGACAGAGCTCTAAATTTCTGATAATATTCGCCCTGCACCCCAAATTGTAACTGTAAATTATTTTTAAATAAATTACCTGTGTAATAAATACTTCCTGTTGCAGCACCCGGCGCAATACGAACCAGACTGGATTTATTTGTGGTCTGGTAGTATAAATTTAACCTTAAACCCAAGTGCTTAAAAAGTACTTTATTAAAATTTAAATTGTATTGCCAATTGCTGATCACCACATTACTTTGCTTTGGTGTGGCAGTCAAACTATCGAAGTACAAACAATTCGCAACATTCTGCCAGAGAATATTTGCCGATAAACCCGAAGCGTTATTTATTAAACCTAATTTACTTTGGAATAAATTAACCGTTTTAAATTTATTATCCCACCTGAAATTATTCGCATACCAATAATTATAAATAAAATCAGGATGTCGTTGTTCAGACAATACACTTAAGTAAATTCGTGATGTTTTTTTAGTACCTAAGCCTTTTTCATTTAATCTAAAACTCAACTCGCTATTCCATTCCACTTTCATGTCACCGCTGTTTGGTCCGGCTAAAACACTGCTGTATGTAATGCGGGTTGAGAAAAATTTATTATGATCCGTATTGGTAAAATCTGTTCTTCTCAATAATCTATCATAAAATAAAGAACCATAAACTAACTGATGCGCAAAAATACTATCCGCAAACTGATGAAGTATATTATACTCATGCGAATAACCCGCATACCCACCAAAACCAATTTTATTTAATCTAAAAGTGTAGTTCACTCTGTTGGTAAACTGACGTAAATGTGTGCTGTCACTGGTTTTTACGGTGTCTAAATAAATTGTATTGTAAAAACCGTCATAAGGCAAACCTGCATCCTGGTACCAATAATAATTTCCGGCGTAACTTAATTTGTAATCCATGTAATGCGATACACGTCCCGAATCATTTCCTTTATTTAATTTTAGCCATGGATTAAAGGCAGCATAGGTCTCGCGCACCGTACGCTTTGAGTTGCTCAGGTTAACGGCAAGCAAATCTTTTCCTATTAATGGATTATCCCTGAAAATAGTGTCGTACTTAATACCACCATTCTCCTGATATTTAACTTTGTTGAACAGGAGGTAAGAATAAAAACCAAAACGGTTATTTTTAGTGGTGTAATTTTGTGATGTGTAAAAATTATTCGTAAAAGTCTGTTGTTTATTGTAAAATCCTTTTGAACCAAAACGGTTAAATTTTAAAGTGAAATTCAAACCTTTTTTAAATGTTTGGGTAAATAATAAACGGAATGTTTGTTCCTGCTTGCTTCCGGCAATTCCGGTGAGCGAAGCATAAGGTCCTTTGCTGCGGTAATATTCTACCTGTTGTTTTTTGATGATATCGTTTCCAAATGGTAAGTCATACAAGTTAAAACCTAAGGGTTTCGATTTGTAACTTAACATATACTCTGGAGTAGGGAGGCCTAAATTTCCCATGTAATTGCGCCCTGTATAGTTTTGTAAATTCCGTACGCTTGTATCCGGATATGCCGGTTTAAACTTTTTGAAGATGACATTCCCGAATTCTGTTTTCGATAAAAGGTAATCGGGATCGCTGCTGTACTTTACCTGTGAAAAGCAAAAGCCGCTGAAAAGAACCGCGGCCGCAACAAAAAAATATTTAACGCTATTTAACTTCAACAGTTTTTAAAACTTTTCGAAAAAATGTTCTTCTACATCAAAGGTCGATTTTAAACCTACTTCTTTAAAATCTTTTTCCAGCCACTTATCAGCGGTTTCCCTGCCTTTTGCTTTTAGCTGTAACAAGAACTCCCATGAGGTATTCATCTTACTGCTATAACTTAACTGACTCAAGGCGTCGTAACCTGAAATAGTGTGAACATAGATTTCACGGTTTACCTTATCATCACTTTTTAAAACACCGTTACGCAATAATTCGTTACGGTAGTGAATTAATTTCATTTCGTTAATTAAACTACTATTGAAAGAAATCTCATTAACTCTGTCAGCAATATCACGTGCTGTTGTTGGAACCGAGTTAATATTAACTGAATTAATCTTAATTAATACCACATCACGGATATTTGTATTGGTAATTAAAGGGAAAATAGGAGGGTTCCCCATATAACCGCCATCCCAGTAATATTCCCCGTCAATCTCCACTGCCTGAAATAAAAACGGTAAGCAAGCCGAAGCTAAAACAGAATCGACCGTAATGTCTTTATTGGTGAAAATTTTTGCGCGATTGGTTTTTACATTCGTCGCACAAATAAACAATTTCTTTTTGTTGTATAAGTGCAATTCCTCAAAGTCAACAATATCATTTAAAATATCACGAAGCGGATTATAATTAAAAGGATTAAAGTTGTAGGGCGACATAAACTGTGTAACACTATTAAACCACATGTAACCAGGCGAATTGTACATATCACCATTGCCGAAATATTTATCCATTACGCCCGGCTTGAAAAAGAAACTGCCACTGCTTGCAATTTTCCGCCAGGTTTGTTCCATTAATTCTTTCGCTTTGGCAGCACCGCCGATATGCAAGCCATAAGCACATACTACAGCATTTACAGCGCCCGCACTGGTGCCACACATCGCATCAGCTACAATTTCTTCAACCTCAAGTAAACGGTCTAAGACGCCCCATGTAAAAGCGCCATGAGCGCCTCCGCCTTGTAATGCAATGCCAACGTTTTTGATTTTTTTTGTCATGAGTGAAGTTCGGTACGAAATCAAATATACATTATTAATACTAAAAAAGGGTGCTGAGCACCCTTAGTATTAACTATTTTTTGGTAATTTCCTTGTATTTAGTGACGATAAACTCTGTTCTGCGATTAAGTGCATGATCATCTTCAGTACAATTCGAAACTAGTTTTCCTTCACAGGCACAACCATTCAATAATTTACTTTCGCCAAATCCTTTACCTGTAATGCGTGTGCGCGGAATACCTTTGCTTGCAATGTAGCTTGCACTGGCTTTAGCGCGCGCCATCGATAACGCCATATTGGATTTTGAAGCGCCACGGCAATCAGAGTGCGAACCTAATTCAACGGTCATACCTGGATATTCTTTCATTACTGATACGATCTTATCCAATTCTTTCATTGCTTCGGGTTTAATCTTCGATTTTCCTAAATCAAAATAAATTGGTTTTACGTCCACCATCTTACCTAAATCAACACCCACCATTACTTTACCAATGTCCATATTGATTACCTGATTCATTTTAATTTCACCGGGCTTTGTAACCGTATGTGCAAACTCTACTGTTTTTGTAACATAGCCGGCTTTTTCAATAGTGATTTTATAATTCAGTTTATCGCCGAGCTTTCCTCCGGTCAAATCTTTACGGTAACCATCAGCAGTTGTAATGGTGTAGTTATCAAAATCGGTATTTGCGGGAATGTTTTTTATGGTGAGCTTTACGTCTTTCAATGCTTCTTTTGTTTTCACATCAAGAACAAACGCCACTAATTTTAATTCCGGATCACGCTCGAGTAAAATTGTTTTTTCGAATTCATCTTTGTCCGACATTTTTGTAGATAACGAATCAGCCATATCGAAATATTTTTCTTTGCTGGCCGTCATGTTATAATAAGCGTCTTCTTCAATAAAATAGTTGAATTCACCTTTTTCATTGGTAGTAATTGAATCATTATTAATCTTCACTTTTGCATAAGGAATCGGAACGGTTGCCGAATCTTTGTGCATGGTTTTAATTAAAACATCTTTGCCGCGTTTTACATCACGCAAAACTATAAACGAATAAATATCATCATCTAGCCCGCCGTGTTTCCGGTTTGAGCAAAGGAAACCCGCTCTCATATTAGTTCCTTCATCAAAAATCAAACCGAAATCGTCCGCCGGACTGTTAACCGGCATCCCCATATTATAAACCTTTCCAAGAGCGCCATCATTTTTTATCTTCACTTCATAAATATCTAAACCTCCCAAACCTTCCCTTCCGTTCGATGCAAAATAAATCAGGTTGTTGGCTGCTGCATAAGGGAACATTTCATGACCTTTGGTATTTACTTTCTCGCCCATGTTAACCGGAGTACCCCAGGCACCATCGTCGCCCATTTTACTGTACCAAATATCTAATCCACCTTGTCCACCACCCATATCTGAAATAAAGTAAAGTGTTTTACCGTCAGGAGATAATGAAGGATGCGCACAATTGTATTGGTTACTGTTGAAGGGAAGCTCTTTCACCATTTCAAAACCATCGATGCTTAAGTTCGCTTCGAAAATTTTTAATTTATAAGTCCCTTCAATGCTTTTCCCTTTTTTACTCACGTTGTTACGGGTGAAATAAACTGTGTGTTTATCGTTGCTGAAGCAAATAGGCCCGTCGTTATACTTCGATTCCAAATCGCGCATGAATTTTTCCGGCTTGAAATATTTTCCGTCAGGACCCCTTTCGGTTGCATAAAGATTGT
>JAHEYE010000079.1:0-3450 GCA_023251695.1 Sphingobacteriaceae bacterium
CAAAAGCTCCTGCGTTTTATGAAGGTTCTTTTTTTGGCAAACCTGATATCGTGATTAAACAATTAAAACCAGTTGAAATAAAAGGAAACGGAACGGATGCTTTCATGATGGTGAAATATCCGTTTGCTATCCCGCAGGAAATGTATGTGCAGTATGTTGAGTTTGTTCCGCATCAACGGAAACTGGTGCATCATGTGAACGGCCATTTATTAAGCTACGACCATAACCGGAAGTTCGATTACATAAAAGGAGAAAGCAATTTACCGGACGCACTAAAAGATTTTGGAGCCGCTTATAAAAAAATGGGCTTGACCTATACAGACGGTCAGCAACCGGAACTCCCTTCTTTAATGCCGAATGTGGTTTATTACTTACCGGGATTTGTTCCGCCGGTTTACAACGAAGATATTGGTGGATTTACATTGCCTTTGACGGGTGTTTTCTTTTTGAAAAATATTCATTACGGTCCGAGTGCTAAAGATTGTTTGGATAGCAGTTATATAAATGTGTTCTTCCGCAAAACTCCGCCGAAGCGACCGGTGTACGAAACCCAGATGGGAACTTTCGGAATTTCTAAAATAGAACCTGAATTAATTATTCCACCAAATGAAATAAAAACATTTCATACACAGGTTGAAATTCAAACGGACATTTCCATTCTATCGGTGAACCCGCATATGCATTTAATCGGAAAAATATTTACGGCTTATGCATTGTCGCCACAAGGTGATACAATTAAATTAGTGAGAATAAATAAATGGGATTTCCGTTGGCAGTATTATTACACTTACACTAATCCGGTGAAAATTCCTAAAGGTTCTGTGATACATGTTTATGGGGTTTATGATAACACTGATAAAAATCCCAACAATCCTTTTCATCCGCCTCAGCAAATAAAACAAGGCGAAGGCAACGAAAGCATGCAAACCACTGAGGAAATGTTTCAGTTCATTTTTACTTACATGCCTTATAAAAATGGGGATGAGAGCATTTCTCTGCAAAACTAAAAAGGGAACGCTGATGACACAGATGAATATGATAAATAAGATTAGCTGTGCCTATCATAAAAATCAGCGTTATCTGCGTTCTATTTTAGTAAATCCGGTCTTCTCTTCTTGGTGCGTTCAACAGATTGCTCGTAGCGCCATTTCTCAATATTTTGTAAATGTCCGCTTAATAAAATGTCGGGCACTTTCCAATCGTTGTATTCTGCCGGGCGGGTATACACAGGGGGCGCTAATAAATTATCCTGAAAAGAATCGGTGAGGGCAGAAGTCTCATCATTCAACACGCCGGGAATTAAACGAATCACCGCATCACACATCGCGGCAGCAGCAATTTCTCCTCCTGATAAAACATAATCACCAACAGAAATTTCGCGGGTAATAAAATGTTCGCGTAAGCGTTGGTCGACACCTTTGTAATGTCCGCACAACACCAGTAAGTTTTTTTGTAAGGAGAGTTGATTACAGATTTTTTGATTTAATGTTTCTCCATCGGGAGTCATGTAAATAATATCGTCGTAAGTACGTTTACTTTTTAATTCGTTAATGCAATTCGCAATAGGTTCAATCATCATAACCATTCCTGCTCCTCCGCCAAAAGCATAATCATCTACTTGTTTGTGTTTCCCGATGCCGTAATCACGCAAATCAATTAAGTTCACTTCCACCAAACCTTTATCATAAGCGCGTTTTAAAATACTGTGCTCGAAAGGGCTTTTTATTAACTCAGGCAAAACGGTTATAATATCGATATGCATACACAAATTTACATTTTAAAATCAATTATTAAAGTAATGATTATCAATTAGTTAAACCATAAACCCGAAACTCGAAACCCGAAACCCAAAAATCACTTTTTTTCTTCCCTAATTATAGAATAAAGCACCTAACCATTTTAGATCCTATACGTTAAAGTATAAGGAAGGAGGTCACATGAAAAGATCGATAATATTCCTGCTTTTTTCGATGATGGTTTTAATAACTATAGGGCAGGTGAAACAAAATGACAAAGGCTTTTACGTAAACGAGAAGGGAGCCTTATATAACGGTGTTTTAGAATTAAGTGAAAACGGAATTAAAACCGCTGTTGTAGAAATTAAAGATGGTCAGCTGAATGGCGAAGCAAAATATTTTTTTGAAACCGGACAATTGATGCGCACAGGTAAACACGAAGGCGGATTAAAATCCGGAAAATGGATTACTTACAACGAATCAGGTGTAATGGTAGGACTTGCATTTTATACTGCAGGAAAAAAAGACGGCACCTGGATAGCCTGGGACGATAATGGTAAAAAACGTTTCGAAATGAATTACAAAAACGGTGAAAAAACCGGCACATGGATTCAGTGGGATGAAAACGGAGCACTATTTTCTTCCAAAAGTTTTAGTTCTAATAACTAGCATTTGTTTTCTAGAAAAATTCCGTTTAAGTACGAGTTACGATTAACGAAGTACGAATAAGGAGTTTAGATTCGTCACTCGTACTTCTTACCTCGTCATTTTTCCATTGATTATTTTTTTTGATGTGTTCCACAATAACTTGTTGGGCTTGTTGTTTTGTTCGCACACCGTTTTCCTTTTTTAGTTAGAGCTTTGCATTGCGTCGCAATTGATTTTGTGGTCCTGTCGTTCCCGATTCCGCCCGAACTTACATGGTGGATATGGTGATGATCAAAATCCCAATCACTTAAATTATAAACGGATTCGAATTGTACTTCGAGATGATCCGGTAATTCACTAAAGAAATTAAGGCTCGTTATTTTCTCGATAGAATCTACCGAGCAAACATAATTTTTTACTTCATGGATGGGCGCTGTGGTATTGGGTAGAATAAAACTTAATGCTTTGTAAGTTTGTGATTCATGACGTAAAATAATTTTGTAAAATGAATTTGGGATCGGAATCTCCCCTTCACCTAATTTTTTCTGATTAATTTCAAATACCGGTCCGCTGATTATAATTACTTCGCCGTATTCTTTTCCCCAATGCCGGCTTAGGTCTTCCAGAACTTTCCATAAACCGCGGTTCAGCTCTATGGTTTGTGGTACACAATTGCTGTAATAAAAAGTTTCGTGCATGGCTTTTCCGCTGAACGACATATCTTCGCAAGGCACTAAATGTCCTTTATCAAAACCTGATCCGCTGTAATCTGCACTTTTCGCTTGTTCAGCATTTAATAGTGGATCTTTTACGAAAGAACCTTTACGGTCTAAGTTCGCCAATGCCAAATGTTCCTTGGTGAGCGAATAAAAAGTCCATGCCGGTAATTTGTAAGTGGTATTAAAACCAATTTCGTAAAAGGTATGTTTTACAAAATTTATTTCGTTAGGATTTGTAGCTGTAACTTTGTTAAGAGAATAAGTTTGAGAAAACGAAACTTGCGTGAAAACTAAAAGAACAAAAAATAATTTCCTCATAATTTTACTTTGCGACTTAGCGTCTTTGC
>JAHEYE010000079.1:3550-12403 GCA_023251695.1 Sphingobacteriaceae bacterium
TCTTTTATTTTTTCCAGTTCATCGCCCCACATTTTTTTATAATCGCCTTCTAAAACCAAAGTGGATTCACCATCGTTATTAAACCAGGCTTTCTGAATTAACTCGTCTTTTAATTGTCCCGGTGTCCAGCCCGAATAACCCATGAAAAACTTCACGTTATGTGATTTTACCTGACCGTGATCAATCATGTGCGCTAATTCAAAAAAATTGCCGCCCCACCATAAACCGTCTTTTATTTCAATACTCTCACTTAAATTGTTTCCTAAATTATGGATATAAAATAATTGGTCTTTAGCAACCGGTCCGCCCTCAAAAATCGGAAAATTGCCATTTTTTATATGCGGAAAAAGATCGCGTAGCATGAAATCGGTTCTGAAATTAAGCACAAAGCCCAATGAACCCTCATCGTTATCCTCCGTTAAATAAATAACGGCGCGTTTAAAGTAACCGTCCTGTAACATGGGATGTGCTATTAAAAAATCGCCTTGCATAATGCTAAATTAAGTAATAATTCAAAATTATGCCACAAAAGCCCTAAAACACTAAATATCGTAAAACCATATTTAGTGAAATTTTGGGCTTTCGTGATTTAGTGGCGGAAATCCGTAATACCAATAAGAATCATATATACTTAATGCAATAAATTGTACATTTGAAAAAGAAATTTATGGGAGCTTTACGCGACGAAATAAAAAAATTGAGAGAGGATTTCATTAAAGGAACCTTAACAGATGCAGCGGCTAAAGCCAACCCGTTTGAGCAGTTTGAATTATGGTTGAGTCAGGCTGTTGAAGCTAAAGTTCCCGAAGTGCAGGCTGTTCATCTTGCCACAGTTTCAAATGAAGGAAAGCCAAGTTCGCGCATTGTTTACATCCGTGAATTTGAAAATAACATATTTTGGATTTACACTAATTATAATTCACGCAAAGCAAAAGAGTTATTGCAAAACCCACAAATGAGTTTCACTTTTTTCTGGCCCGAATTAGAACGACAAATCCGTATTGAAGGAGTTGCCACAAAAGCAGATAAAGCACAAAGCGATAATTATTTTAAAAACCGTCCACGCGAGTCACAAATCGGCGCATGGGCTTCTAATCAAAGTGGTGTTTTAAAAAGCAGAGATGAATTAGAAGCTAATGTTGAAACAATCCGTAAAAAATTTGAAGGAAAAGATGTTCCTCGTCCGGATTTTTGGGGCGGCTTCGAAATAAAAGCAGACTATTACGAATTCTGGCAAGGAAGGAAAAGCAGATTGCACGATAGGATTTCGTATACGTTAGAAAAAGATAAGTGGGTTATTAGGAGATTGGCGCCGTGACTTCGGTGGCTTCGACAAGCTCAGCCACCGGTTCCGTTGCCTTCTGAAACCCCGTTGCCTGAGCTTGTCGAAGGCAACATTAAAAAACATTATGAATAAGAAAGAGAAAATAAAAAATTTTGATGCCAACAGCATTGGCGACACAACAGCAGGAATGTTTGGTTTGCCATTTACTTTGGAGGAATGTGAAACAGTTTTAATTCCTGTGCCTTGGGAAGTAACGGTGAGTTACGGAGGAGGAACAGCCAACGGACCGAAAGCTATTCACGAAGCATCGTATCAGGTAGATTTATATGATCCGTTAGTAAAGGATGCCTGGCATTTAGGAATTGGAATGGATAAAGAAAATAAAGCCATTCGCACAAAAAGTAATGCATTAAGAAAAAAAGCAGAAGCATTAATAAATGCAATGGCTGCCGGAAAAGATGTAAATAAAAATAAAGTGCATCAAAAATCTGTAAAGGAAATTCACGACGGTTGTTTGTGGATGAACAAGACGGTAAAAGAACGCGTATTACATTTCTTGAATCAAAATAAAATTGTCGGTTTAATTGGCGGAGATCATTCAACTCCATTGGGCATGATGCAGGCTTTAGCCGAGAAATTCGGAAAGTTTACTGTTTTGCAAATTGATGCACACGCTGATTTACGGATTGCTTACGAAGGCTTTGAATTTTCTCACGCGTCAATCATGTACAACGCACTTAAAATAAAAGAAGTTGAAAAATTAGTGCAGGTAGGAATAAGAGATTATTGCGAAGAGGAATTAAATATTATAAACGAATCGAAAGGAAGAGTAAAAACTTTTTTCGACCGCGACATAAAACAAACTATGTACAATGGCGATTCCTGGGACAGAATTTGTAACCGTATCGTAAATGAATTACCGCAAAAAATTTATTTAAGTTTTGATATCGACGGATTAGACCCAAAATTATGTCCGAACACCGGCACGCCGGTTGCTGGTGGTTTTGAAACTGAACAAGTTTTATTTCTCTTGGAAAAAATCGTAAAATCAGGCAAACAAATAATTGCTTTCGATATAAATGAAGTCACACCCGCCAAAGGAAACGACTGGAATGAAAACGTAGCCGCGCGTTTATTATACCGCATTGCTAATATGGTAGCGATGAGTAATGGGAGGAAGGGGTAGTTTTGATTATTGAGGATTTTTTTACTATCTTTAATTACCGCTTTTGTCATGATGAAAAGAATTCTACACACTATTCTGATTTTAATTTTTTTCTGTACTCAGGTTAGAGCTCAAATACCAACTTTAACTTGGGCAAAAAACATAGGAAGTGTCGGCTCAGATTGGAGTCAGTCATTAACACTTGATGTTTCGGGTAACATTTGTTCAACGGGTATTTTTCAGGGTAATGTCGATTTTGATCCGGGTCCCGGTACTTATACTTTAGGAAGTTTAGGAAGCTATGATACGTATATCAGTAAACTGGACGCGAACGGAAATTTTATTTGGGCAAGAAGTGTTGGGGGTAATAGCGGCACAATCTATGGGTTATCTATAGACACAGACGTGCTTGGTAATATTTATTTATCCGGAGGCTTCACGGGTACAGTTGATCTTGATCCGGGTCCCGCTTCTTTTACGGCGGCTTCGCTGGGCCTTTACGATATTTTTATTTTGAAATTAGATGTGAACGGTAATTTTTTATGGGCAAAGCAAATTGGCAGCAGCAATCAAGATATGGGATTATCAATAGCAATTGACGGCGCGGGTAATGTCTGCGTTTCGGGTTATTATTACGGTTTAGCGGATTTTGATCCGGGAGCTGCAACATATAATCTTCCGTGTACCGGAGCTCAGGACCTTTATATTTTAAAGTTAGATACCGGGGGTAATTTTATGTGGGTTGCCACAATGGGTGGAACCGGCAGCGATGTCAATGACGCTCACGCATTAACTATTGATGGAAAAGATAATATTTATGCCACAGGATATTTTGTGGGCACAATTGATTTTGATCCGGGGCCGGGTACATACACGCTCAGTTCAACAAGCAAACAGCTTTATGTATTGAGACTGGGTCCTTCAGGAAATTTCAAATGGGTAAAGGCAGCGAGTACTCCAACTACATCAGGCGCATCTAATATGGGCTTGGCGATCAATGTTGATGTATCAGGAAATGTTTTAACTACGGGTTTATTCGGTCCCGGTGTTGATTTTGATCCCGGACCGGGAGTGAACAGTCTTGGTACCGGCGGCATGTTTGTATGGAAATTGGATTCTCTTGGTAATTTTGCGTGGGCAAAAGAATTTACAGGCACTTTGTCTCATGAACCATATTCTATTACCACTGATGTGACAGGTAATGTTTATTTCAGCGGTTATTTTACAGGCACTAATGATTTTGATCCTGGACCGGGCACCTATTCTTATACTTCTTCAGGTAATAAAGATATGTTTATTGTCAAACTTGATGTTTTGGGAAATCTGACTTGGGCACTTCCTTTTGGCGCTAGCAGTTTTGATGCCGCCTACGACGTGGTTACAGATGTTTCAAATAATTTATATGTAACAGGTTATTTTTCGAGTGTGGTTGACTTTGACCCGGGGCCGGGAACATTTACAATGACTGCAGGGAGCAGTAATATCTTTGTGATGAAGCTGGCTCAATCACCACTAATGATAAATGAAATTACAGATCAGGGGCTAATAAGTATTTATCCAAATCCTGCAGCGGAAACAATAAACATTTGTTCGCGGTCAAAAATAAATTCGGTAAAAGTATTTAGTGTGGATGGAAAAGTAGTTTTGGAGAAAGTAGTTAAAGATGTTTCTGCGGTTATAAATATTTCCGAATTAAAGGCTGGGATTTATTTTGTTGAAGTAAATGCCCAGGGAGAGAGTCATAGAACGAAAGTAGTGAAGGAGTAATTATTTTTTATTACCTTAGTAAAAATTTATAATACCCATGAAAAAATTATTTTTTATTTCAGCCGTCTATTTTCTTAGTCAAATCTCTTTTGCTCAGATAAATATTGAGACTCAAAAAAAAGTTGAGTCAGCAAACGATCCAAAGATAGCTGAGTTCAAAGCAAGTCATGCTAACATGACTGAAAAGAATGCACAATCTATCGAAGCTGCAAACTATTTCGGATACAACGAAACTTTAAAATCTTATTTAAGTAACGGAACCATTCCAAGCGAAACGCCTAAATCAGATGGGACACTTTCAAAAGAGCAATATGTAAAAGTATTGAACGATTGGATATCCAAGAATCAACATTTGGTAAAACCTGAACATAAGAATTCATTAATTAAATAGTAATTTTCAATGAAAAAATTTTACAAACTTGCTTTCATTCTTGCTGTTTTCTTTTCAGCGAAAATCACGGCGCAAATGGGTTGTTTAACACCGAGTTTAGGAGTTTACGATGCCATAACTTATGCTTCAATGACCGCAACTGTACCTTGTACGTATACGAATATTATCAGGGTTAGTCCTACTCAATTTGCTGTTGGTAACAATGCTACAAGTCCCTGTATGAGAGTTATTATCGGACTTACAAATCCCAACGCGGCTACCAACAATTCGTTAGCAATAGGCGAAGGTACAATCAATCCATATATAAATTTATGCAGTTCCGGTTGTTATGCTGTCCTTCCAAACTCAACTTCTTATACATTTTCTCTTCTCGGGTTGGACCCTACACTAAACCACGGGTACAATTTTTGTAACACCAATGTTGCATCAAACATGAATTATACTATTGCAAGTTGTTACAATAGTGTGCCTTTATCAAGCGGTGTTTGGAGTAATACTGTTGCGGGAGGTTGTCAGACTGTGAACATCCCTGCTAATTCTCCTATAGGAATAGCTGTATATTCGATCTCACCAGGTATAGCACCTACTGCATCTCTTAGTGCTAACACCGGCGATCTTTATCTGGATACCTATCTTATGGCGCAGGGAATTTATACCATAACTTATTCGTTTAATAGCCAAGCCGCCTGTTCTGTTGTTGTTACAAGAACAATTTCAATCACTAATCCTTATGTCGCAAGTTGGACTGCCGTTGGCCCTTATTGTTCAAATGCATCCTGTGTAAATTTAAATCCTCAAATAACAGGAACGCCCGGTGGAACTTTTACGGCGACTTCAGGAGTTACGAGTAATTCATTTTGTCCTTCTTTATCCGGCCCGGGAACTTTTCCTGTTACTTATACGGTTGGTGTAAGCCCTACATGTGGTAATACAAGCACAAATAATATTACGGTGAATGCTGCTCCTACTGTTTCAATAGGAGGAGGACCTTTTGTTTGTTCAGGAAACTCTGCTTTATTATCAGTTGTTGGTGCAGCAAGTTCATATACATGGAACACGGGCGCTACAACAAATACTATAAATGTTACACCAACAGTAACTACAGTTTATTCTGTTGCAGTTACCAATGCAGCGGGTTGTCTCGGCACAGCAATTTTAAATTTAAGTGTAAATATTACTCCTACTGTAACGGCAAGCACACCTTCTGCAGTTTGTGCCTTTAGTACTGTTTGTTTGTCAGTAAGCGGAGCATCCTCTTATAGTTGGGCTGGTCCATGCGGATTTAGTTCGGGGTTACAAAATCCTTGTTTTCCGGCGAGCAGTTCTTGTATGTGTACATATACTGTAATTGGAAATTCACTTGGCTGTATAGATATAGCAACAGTTTGTATCAATGCAGTTGCTCCAACTATATTTAATGTCAGCAGTACTAATTCAGTGCTTTGTGTCGGACAAACTGCAACATTAACTACTAACGTCGGAGCTATGACATATACTTGGAGCACTTCTGCGACCGGTTCGGTGATCGTAGTTTCGCCAACAACAACTACTACTTATTCGGTGGATGGTACAAACACAAACGGTTGTATAACCGGTGCTACTTTTACACAAACAGTTTCAACCTGTGCAGGCATCAATGAATTGTCTTCGAATACTGAAGTAATTATTTTCCCTAATCCCGCTAAAGAACAAATTACTATTTCGTATTCATCGCCGATTAAAACAATAAAAATATTTAGTGTGGATGGAAAATTAGTTCTTCAGAAAAACAACACCGATAATTCACTTTCACAAACCATAAATATTTCTGAATTAAGATCAGGAATCTATTTTGTGAATTGTGTAATTGGCGGAAAAGAAAATTACTTTAAAGTAATTAAAGAGTAATTACTTTTTGTGCTTCTGTATTTTTTGTAGCTCTTCAATATCTATTTTGTCTTGATTTCGACCTGTTGTGATTTTAGTGGCAATAAGATGTTTAATGTGAAGGAAATTAATATTCAACCCATCAAGTTCTATCGATTGTTTTTCTTGCCAGGCTTCATCAAATTTTACACCTGAAACTTTCGTAAGAAAATCGACTCTGAAAGGCTCTTCTCCGTCTCTGAACACCTGTGCTTTTTCAAAATCTAAATCTGAAAGTTTTTGTAAAACCGGTTCCGTAATTCCTAAATTACGAAGCGCTTCAATTAAATGGGTTTTATTTTCTCCATTTTCAGGTTTCAGCCAAAGGTCAATGTCTCCTGTTGGCCTTCTGAAACCGTGAAAGTTAACGGCATAACCACCAATAACAATAAATTGAACTTTTTGTTTAATAAGTTCCTCCAATACAGAGTGAGTATAGCTGTCAAATATATTCATGAAAATTTAATTGAATGCGTGTTTGGAGGCTTGTTCATGTCAATGCCGTTTAAACGGTAACCAACAATAATTAATTTACGCATGTGTTCTAAACATTCTAATGGAGTTAATGCCGCAGCAACTTTCGCGTTGTATTCTTCTTGTTCCTCAAACGAATTAAAAATAACTATTCTGTTCCCGTATTGAGCCATGGGGTCATTCACTTCATTCTCGTCTTTTTTATTTTCGTCTTTATTGTCCATTAAGATAATACCAAGGTACAAAATTTGTAAGCCAAAATAAAATCATTAATTCATTTTAAGCTTTTTTGTCAAATATTTTTGCCACAAAAACTCTAAAACACGAAATCCCTCAAAAAATTTGTGATCCCGATAGCTATCGGGATTTGTGCTTTCGTGACTTAGTGGCGAATTTCGGAAAGCTGGTCTTTTAATACAAATCTTTCGCTGCCTTTACAATTTCGCTAAGTGTTTTTACCGGCAAATCTTTTTCGGGGTTTAAGTAAATCACTTTTATTTGTTTTCTTCCTTCTTTTTCTAATTTAGGATGCTTCATTAAATGGCCTTTTATAAATCCTAAATATAATTTTCTTTCTTTCCCCGCTACAGTTAAATAACAAAATGCTTTGTTCTTATAATAATACATGGCGGTCATGTATTTAAATTGTTCATCAAGTCCTTGCGCCAATAACCATTTCCGTAAGTACAACATACAACTCTGATACGGCTCAGGCTGTTTTAAAAAGTGGTTTTCTAATGGATTCATAAATTATTCCTCCACATCCAAATGAAAACGGTGAAGGAAACGGTGCAGCACCGGACCAAAAATTACAGCCACACTGGTTAAAAAAGCAACACCACTGTATAAAGCATAAAAAGTAGCGAATAATTTCGCGCTATCATTTGGCGCCATATCAATTGGCCCCATGCCTGTTAAAATCATACTGGCGTTTAACATACCATCTACTAAAGTCAAATTATAAAAGTGACAATAGCCCCATGTACCAATACACATCGAAAAAGTCAGAATTGTAATAGCAAGCAGTGAGCTTTTTAATACGGCATTGTAATAATGTTTTTTGTGCGGTAACTGTTTTACGTTTTTCATTTTAGTTTATTTTGAAACAACAATATTTAATTTTCTCACCTTTATCTGTAAATAATTTTTCGTAATGCGTTTTTATGTTTATCAGTTCTTCCCTTCCGGACGGACAATTCATATATAAATCATCTGTATTAAACAACAAGGTAAAATTATTTTCTTTAATAACCTCTAAAGTGTATTCGTAAAAACCGGTGCTGTCGGTTTTAAGATGAATTAAACCGCCTGGTTTTAAAAACTTTTTATATCGGTTAATGAACATCATGTGGGTCAAGCGTTTCCTCACTCTTGTTTTTTGCGGTTGCGGGTCGGGAAATGTAATCCAAATCTCGCTCACTTCATTTTCATTAAAACAATGGTCAATGAAATCGATGCGAGTACGAACAAAAGCAACGTTATTTAATTTGGAATCCGTGGCTTCTTTCGCGCCTGTCCAAATGCGGTTACCTTTTATATCAACACCAATATAATTTTTGTTGGGATTATTTTTAGCCAGACCCACACTGTATTCGCCTTTTCCGCAACCGAGTTCTAAAACAATTGGGTTTTGGTTTTTAAAATGTTGGTTATGCCATTTCCCTTTTAAAGGAAGACCCGACTCTATATTCTCAAAATACAGGGTGAAGCAGTTAGTAAAACTATTAAAATCATCAAATTTCTCGAGCTTCGAGGGCATAAAAAAACCAAATTAATTAATGCAAAGTTAAATTATTGTTCCAATCTATTTAGTACTTTTAATGCTTAATATATGAGCTCATTATTCAACAGAACAAAAATTGTAGC
>JAHEYE010000080.1 GCA_023251695.1 Sphingobacteriaceae bacterium
TGTGAAGCTAATATCTCACCACAAACTAATAAATGCCGCAAATAAGCTTTTGTATAGTGTTTATCGGCAAAACAATCGCTTGTTTCATCAATGGGTGAAAAATCATTTTTCCATTTTTCGTTTTTGATGTTAATGATACCGTTTTTTGTAAATAATAAACCGTGACGGGCATTCCGGGTCGGCATTACACAATCAAACATGTCGATTCCTAAAGCAATACTTTCTAAAATATTCGCCGGAGTACCAACGCCCATTAAGTATCTCGGTTTATCGGCCGGTAAAATATTACAAACCACTTCTGTCATGCCATACATTTCTTCTGCAGGTTCTCCAACGCTTAATCCGCCAATTGCATTTCCAAAACAATTTTTCGAAGCAATGTATTCGGCACTTTGTATTCTTAAATCTTTGTAAACACTTCCCTGAACTATCGGAAATAATTCCTGATGGTAACCATATTTAGGTTCTGTGCTTTTAAATCTTTCCACACAACGATCAAGCCAACGATGCGTTAATCCCATTGAATTTTTCGCGTAATTATATTCGCAAGGGTAGGGTGTACATTCGTCAAAAGCCATAATAATATCAGCGCCAATCGTACGTTCAATATCCATCACACTTTCCGGCGTAAAAAAATGTTTGCTGCCATCGATATGACTCATGAACTCAGCGCCTTCTTCACTTAATTTACGTTTATGTGCTAAAGAAAAAATCTGGTAACCGCCACTATCGGTTAAAATGGGTTTATCCCAACCATTAAATTTATGTAAGCCGCCTGCTTGTTCTAAAACATCTAAACCCGGACGTAAATACAGATGATAAGTGTTGCCTAAAATTATTTGGGCTTTAATATCTTCAGTTAACTCACGCTGATGAACAGCTTTTACTGTACCGGCAGTACCAACGGGCATAAAAATTGGAGTGTCAATAATTCCGTGATCGGTTTCTAAAATTCCGGCGCGGGCCTTGCTTTTGGGGTCAGTATTTAGTAATGAGAATTTCAATCTTGTAAATTTACGAGATAGAGTACTTTGTTAGAGAATTTTAGAATAATTTAATAACATCTGAGAGGTTATTAAGCCTATAATCGGCTATTTCGAAGCGATTATCGTTTTTATGCTCCAAATCAGGTATGGCAATAACAGTCATGTCCGCTGCTTTACCTGCCTTTACGCCATTCACCGAATCTTCAATAACGAGACAGTTTTTGGGGTGAATTGAGAGTTCTGCTGCGCATTTTAAAAATACCTCCGGATGTGGTTTGCCATATTCCAAAAATTCGGCCGAAGTAATTGAATTGAAATAATGTTTAGTCTTGGTTTTTTGTAAAACGGCATCTACCAAAACATGACTCGATGAAGTTGCTAATCCAATCGGAAATTTTTTGCTTTTCAAAAACTCTAAAAGAGCCAAAGCACCATTCATGGCTTCGCCTTTTGTATTAATCAAATCAATTAAATGTGAAATAACTGAATTGTTGAGTTCAGTTGGTGTTGAGTGAGTTATCTTGTGATGCTTAAACCAATGCTCTACCACTTCTTTAAAACGCATTCCTGTTGTTGAGCGACAATCTGCATCCGTAAATTCGATCCCAATATCATTAAAACCTTGTATCATGGCAATACGCCAAAGCGGTTCCGAATCTATCAGTACTCCGTCCATATCAAATATAATAGCCTTAATGTGCTTCATGTTGATAATATTCAAGGGACCTTAAATCCAATTTTACCACATCCTCAATAGGTGGACAGAGATTACACAGATTTTCACGGATTAATTATTTGCGTTAATCAGCGAAATCTGTGGCTATTGTTAATTTCTTTGTTTAATAAAAGCAAAGATATCTATATTTCGCTCTTAGTGCAGGGGTAACTTTGCGCATGCCTTTGCCCCAATTTGAACATATAGGTATTGAAGAGCTATTGTCTATACTTGGCGGTTTGGTTTTTCTCATCCATATCATACATTATTTTTTAGCCTATTGGCCCGCTGCTGCGTTAAAAAACAGTTTGCATACTTCGGGTACAGGCACAGAACCTGTAAGTGTTATTATTTGCGCGCGGAATGAAGATGAAAACCTTACCGAATTTTTACCGAAAATTTTAACGCAGGAGTATCCGGAGTTTGAAGTTATTGTTGTGAACGATTGTTCGTGGGATAATACCGAGACTGTTATTGATGAATTTGCTCGGATTTTTCCAAACCTTAAAAAAATATCGATTAAGGAAGATGAAAATTACAAGCATGGCAAAAAATTTGCGGTTTTGGTTGGGATTAAAGGGGCAAAGTATGAGAATTTAGTTTTTACCGATGCGGATTGCTACCCTTCATCCAACACCTGGTTAAAAGAAATGGCTTCAGGTTTTACATCAAAAAAAGAAATTTTGCTCGGATACGGTGCTTACATTAAAACGCATGGCTTCCTTAATAAATTAATCCGCTTCGATACATTCACAATTGCCTTACGATATTTATCAGCAGGCATGAAAGGCAAAGCTTATATGGGTGTAGGAAGAAATTTGGGATACAAAAAATCATTATTCTTTAAACATAAAGGATTTTCAAGTCATTACCATATTAATTCGGGTGATGATGATTTGTTTGTGAACGAAGCGGCGACAAAGAAAACACCAATGTTTGCATCAGTCATAATTCAATTACACATTCAAAAGCCAAAAAAACGTTCCGTGATTGGCGCATGCAAAAAGTAAGACACCTTACTACAGCGCCGCTTTATACTTCAACGTCGAGAATGAAGATAGGTTTCGATTTCATTATAAAATACTTGTTCTATTTTGTGTTGGTCGTACTTTTATGCTTTAAGAACACCCTTTTAATAGGTTTAGGTCTTTTTATGTTGAAAATCATTTTTCAAATGATTATCTTTAATAAAGCAGCAAAAAAACTCAAAGAACCCGATTTGTGGGCGCTTGCCTTTGTATATGAGTTCGTTCTTTTATTTGTTTACCCTGTTTTTCACATAGCAAAAATGTTCTTTAAACCCAACAAATGGACGAATTAGGAAATAGCGACAGACTTACAACAAAAGCGGTTTATGATTATAAACTGGTTCAGGCTGCTCTTAATAATGGCGATCAGAAAGCTTATGCTGAATTGTTGCACCGTTACCGGGAGTCGGTTTATTTTATGATGTTGAAAATGGTGGGCAATAAAGATGATGCCGATGATTTAACCATTGAGGCTTTCGGACGGGCGTTTAAAAGATTGAGTCAGTACACTCCTAATTTTGCTTTCAGCACCTGGTTATTTAAAATTGCGAGTAACAATGCGATTGATCATTTGCGCAAGAAAAAACAAGGCGAGGCTTTTTCCCTTGACACAAAATACGTGAACGAGGAAGGGCAGCAATTGTCGCAGAACATTAAATCGGGAACTTTAGATCCCGAAGAATACTTCATTAAAAAGCAAAAAATAGATATGCTTCATGAAGTTGTAGATAAATTAAAACCTAAGTACAAAGAACTTGTGGTCATGTTCTATTATCAGGAGTTGAGTCATGAGGAAATTTCTCAGAAATTAAATTTGCCGATTGGTACTATAAAAGCGCAATTATTCAGGGCAAGAGAGTTTTTGTATAATATTCTTAAGAACAACGAAAATAACATGTAATATCGAATGACGAATGCAGAATGACGAATGCAGAATTGTAAGAGAATGGATTAATAATTTATAATTTTGCATTCATCAATGGATATTCTTCTTAAGTACTTTCCAAACCTTTCGCGTGAACAAAAAGAGCAATTCACTAAATTGTATGATTTATATGTGCTTTGGAATTCGCAAATTAATGTGATTTCACGGAAGGAAATTGATTTATTGTACGAGCGGCATGTTTTACATTCATTAGGAATTGCGAAAATTGTTCAGTTCAAATCCGGAACAAAAATCCTGGATGTTGGAACAGGAGGTGGATTCCCTGGAATTCCATTAGCAATCATGTTTCCTGATTCACATTTTCATTTGGTTGATTCTATCGGTAAAAAAATTAAGGTGGTGAATGAAGTTGCAAAAGGACTTGGCTTAACTAATATCACATCACAACACGAACGTGCCGAGAAAGTGGAAGGTAAGTTTGATTTTGTGGTGAGTAGGGCAGTCACTGAGTTTCCTGTTTTTTACAGCTGGTTAAAGGGAAAATTCTCGATGAAAAGTTTCAACGACCTGCCAAATGGTATTTTATATTTAAAAGGTGGCGATTTAAAAGAAGAATTCGGGCGCTTTTATAATTCCTGTCAGTTTTTTGATTTGAAAAATTATTTTACCGAAGAGTTTTTCGAAACCAAAAAAGTGGTTTATTATCAGTGGAAATAAATATTATCTCAAAATCTTCCGGACAAAAGCTACAGTAAAGTAACTCATAATGAATACGCCGCTGAATCCTTCGAAGGCCGCTGCGAATTTGAGGATGCCCACCGGGAAATATTCACCATAGCCTATAGTGAAAAATGTAATGGCACTGTAATAAATGCTGTTTAAAAAATCGTGACAATGATTGAGTCCTTCCGGTAAAGTGCTTTCGATAGAGCCCCAGCCATAAATAAATTCATTAATCAGATAATATATAATACCGAACATGAAAATGGTTAAAATACCATTCATTAATACTCTTACAGGAGATGTTGCATAGCGTCCTACATAATCAAAAACATATTTCTGGAAATAATAATTCAGATAACCCAATAATTTTTTAAAGAAGGAAGCTTTTAAAGCTTCGCCCAAATGTGCTTTTGCTTCACAACGCTTAAACTCCACATAAGCATCATCTTCATCTTCATATTGTCCGTTTACCCTGAAGTTTTCCTTGAGAATACGGAATTGTTCTGCTTTCTGGAACCAGGTAGATTTTTTTTGATTGTAAATGAAATTGTAAACATCATTCCCCCGCCAATTAATAAATATCCGGCCGATAATACGGGAGTTAACCATGTTGATTTCGTGAATCGCCACCTTATCACTTTCGGGTACCATGTCTATAATATCGCGTACCACCGAATTAGCCATGTTCAATAATTTGCAGGAACTGAATCGGAAATCTGTAAAACAATTAAAAGAGCAGGCATTGAATGAAATTTGATTAGCACTGGCCTCGTTAAAACTAATACTACCACTGCCAAAGTCAACTTTGTCAAAATTCACATCGCACTGTGTAAAATCGGCGAGATCAAAAATTTTATGTCCGTTTCCGAATTGTGATCCGCGGAAAATTGCTTTTCCATTACCAAATTCTGCTCCCTCAAAAGAAACATCACCATCATTAAAATCAACCCGGCGTAAATCTATCCGTCCCCCTCCGAATTCCACATTTTTAAAATCTTTTTTTCCTTTCCCGAACCGCGCCCGCTCGAAAGAAATATTTCCCTCTTTAAATTTAGCAAACTTAAAATCCACCACGCCGTCGCCGAACACCGAATTTTTAAAATCAACATTACCGTTACTGAAGGAAGCATCGGCAAAAATCAAATCTCCATTCCCGAAATTAGCGCCGTTAAAGGAAATATCACCATCGCCGAATTTAACCGACTGGAAATTTTTTGTTCCGTTGCTGAAACGGGTTCCCTCAAAACCAACTGTTGAATGTCCGAAATTGGCATAGGTAAAATCGACAAAGCCGTTACCAAAAACGCTGTGGCTGAACAAAACGGAATTGCCTTCGAAAAGGGCATAAGAAAAATCGGTTTGCACCTCACAATCAAAAAATACGTTGTGGGCATTAAAATTTTTTATAAGAACAAAATCATCTTCTTTCAATCCGCGTAATTTACGGTATTCGCGTAAGGAAAAATGATTGATATAAACTTCGTTTAAATTAAAATCCGATTTATTATCGAGCCGGCTATAAAGTTCATCGGCATTTAAAACTTTAAGTTTTACGCGCTGTATTTTTTTAAGGCCTTCATCCAGAATAGTGATAACAGCCATTTTTTCGGCAGTACCTGCTATAGGTTCAAAACTTACGGTATAGCGTAAAGCATCATTTTCACGGAGGCGACTGTTAAGCATTGTTAAGATTTTTATCAGGAGTGAATATAGGGAAAATTAAAATAAAAAATCCCGCTTTTTGCGGGACTATTTTATTAGGAGCGGAGAAGGAGGGATTCGAACCCCCGGAGGTATGACCCTCAACAGTTTTCAAGACTGCCGCAATCGACCACTCTGCCACTTCTCCGCCGCAAAAATACAGTTTTTTTTACACCTGCAAGGGATTTTTCGAAATAAATTTCGTACCTTTAAGGTATCAAACACCCCCTCCATTTTAATATCTTTTTACAATGAAAAAGTTAGTATTAATATTCGTTTTCGGGTGGTTTTTCCTTCATTCATCAGCTTCGGTTACCGCCTATTTTAATTATGGCATATTTAATGTACCAAGCGGTTCTCCTTTTATCGAAACTTATCTTACGGTTATCGGCAGTTCCATCCGCCACAAAGCCGTAAACGGAGGCCTTCAGGGTTCGGTCAACATTAAAGTGCTCATTACGAAAAACGGTGAACTCTATACGGGCGATAATTATAATTTGTTGAGTCCGGTTGATAAAGATACGCTAAGCATCACGAGTTTTATTGACAATCACCGTTACGCTTTACCAAATGGCTCTTATGGTATCGAAATTACTTTAACCGATAACAATGATCCCTTAAAAAAATCGTTTACTTATAAAGAAAATGTGGTCATTAATTATTCTAAAACCGAAATATCATCTTCTTCTATTCAGGCTCTGGAATCTTATGCCAAAACTGTTAACCAAAGTTCTATTTCAAAAAGCGGTTACGATCTTATTCCTTACAATGTGAATTATTATCCTGAAAAACAGAACAAATTAAGTTTCTACATGGAGACCTACGCCACGGATACAGTTTTAGGAAAGGGACAAAACTTTGTTTATGAATACCACATCGAACGTAAGGAGGATAGTGTGGAGATGATGCGCGGCTTTAAAAAACAAACAACCGCTAAAGTAAATCCATTATTGGCGCAATTGGATATTTCGGGACTTGAAACAGGAAATTATTATCTGGTCATTCAGTTAAAAGATAAAACCAATAAAGTTCAATTACAAAAAAAATGGTTCTTTCAGCGTAGAAATAATATTCTGAAAGCGATTGGATATAAAGAAAAACGTTCTGTGTATGAATTCTTCGGGAATTACAATAATATCGATACCATGAAAATGTTTGTGGAATGTTTATGGCCTATTTCAACGACTCTCGAAAAAGATTGGCAAATAAATGTTTCGCTTTCGAAAGACCCTGAAGCGATGAAGAAATATATTGTTGATTTCTGGCAAAAAAAATCAGGCGATTCTTTAGACCCTTTGCAACTATGGATCGCCTATTACGATCAGGTAAAATATGTAAACAAAACATTTAGGTGCGGAAAACAAAGAGGATATTATACCGATAGGGGAAGAATGTATCTTCAATATGGTAAACCCGATCAGCGCGTGCAGCAACCCAGCGAACCTTATTCTTACCCGTATGAGATTTGGCAGTATTATACGGTTTACGACCAAACCAACGGACAATTCTACCACAACAAAAAATGTGTTTTCGTAAATAAAAATATTGCTGATGATTGCTATAAATTAATTCACTGTGAGATCAGAGGCGAGCAATACAACGACAAATGGCGTTATGAAATTACTAAGCGGGAGAATAATCCTAATCTTGATGCAACCCAACCGAGCACACAGCAAGGGAATAATTACAACGAGTTTTTTAACAATCCCAAATAATTTATGTCAAAAAGCAGGGTAGCGGTAGTTATTTTAAATTTCAACGGAAAACAGTTTTTAGAACAATTCCTGCCATCGGTTACCAAGTTCTCTGCTAATCATAAAATTATTGTAGCTGATAATAATTCAACAGATGACTCTGTAAATTTCTTAAAAAGTAATTATACTTCTGTTCAAATCGTGCAAAACACTTCCAATACAGGCTTTGCTCAGGGCTATAACGATGCATTGAAAAATATAGATGCTGAATATTATGTGCTGTTAAATTCGGATGTTGAGGTGACTCAAAACTGGATTGAAGATGTTGTTTCTTTAATGGATAGCAATCCGTCCATTGCTGCTTGTCAGCCTAAAATTTTGGATTTTAATAACCGCAATAAATTTGAATATGCCGGTGCGGCCGGGGGCTTCATTGATAAATACGGTTATCCGTTTTGCAGAGGAAGGGTTTTTAATAGTCTGGAAGAAGATACTAAGCAATTTAACGACAGCGCTGAGGTTTTTTGGGCAACTGGCGCTTGCATGTTTGTGCGTTCTAAAGCATTTTGGGAAGTTGGGGGTTTTGATGGGGACTATTTCGCGCATATGGAAGAAATTGATTTGTGCTGGCGTTTAAAAAATATTGGCTACAAAATTTTTGTGGAACCTAAAAGCGTAGTGTATCATGTAGGCGGAGGAACGCTCAATAAATTAAGTTCACGGAAAACTTTTTTGAATTTCAGGAATAATCTCACAACGCTTACCAAAAATCATCCGCCACGTTTTTTATTCTTTAAAATAATTTTCAGAATGAATCTCGATGGAATTGCAGCCTTTAAATTTTTATTGGATGGCCAGCCCAAGCATTTTTTAGCGGTATTACGTGCGCACTTTGCTTATTACGGATGGCTTCCAAAAACCCTGGCAAAGCGCAAAAAAGCCAAACTGCACACTAGCTTTAAATTTACTTTGTCGAAAGCTTATGATGGGAATATAGTATTAGAGCATTTTATCCGTAAGAAAAAAACTTTCAGTGAATTGGATAAAGGTTATTTTAACTGACTTTTGTTTGCTTATCCGATATCAGGAATAAACCCATAAACGTAAAGACGCCGTTTATCAGAATCAACTCGGTGCCTATTTTGTAACCACTGAATATAGTTTCTGATAATGTTTTAATGCCAAGACTCACATGTAGTTTCTTTTCGTACCACTCCGGACTACAACATATATCTATACCCAAAACAAGTAGTGGCGCTATGATGCAAACGGCCCAAACGAATTTGTTATTTAAGCTGCGTTTTGTAAGTATACCGAAAGAAAACAATCCCAATAATGGCCCATAAGTGATGCTCGCAAATTTTAAAATAAAATCAATGATTAGTTTGTCGTTAATGGCTTTAAACAGCAAAACCATCATAAAAAACACAAACGCAAAAGCAAAATGAACTTTCAAACGCGTTTTCTTTTTCTCCTTTTCTGTACCCGGTTTATTGTTGATGTTTAAAATATCGATGCAAAAGCAGGAGGTAATGGAAGTGATGGCTCCATCCACGCTTGGAAATAAGGCTGAAATAAGCGCAATAATAAAAACAATACCAATAACACCGCTGAATTGATCACTAAGAGCAATGGTTGGAAACAAATCATCGGGTGCTACACTTATGTTTTGACTGCCGGCATACAGGTATAAAATACCGCCCAGGAACAAGAACAAAAAATTGACAATAACCAATACGATTGAAAAGGAAATAATGTTTTTCTGTGAGTCGCCCATTGTTTTTACGCTGATGTTTTTCTGCATCATTTCCTGATCAAGTCCCGTCATGGCAATGGCAATAAAAGCGCCGCCAATAATATGTTTTAAAAAGAACGAAGCTGATTTTACATCCGTATTAAATACTGATGTATAGCCTTTACTGCTCATTAATGATAGTGCGCCGGTAAAATCGAGGTTCATAGCGCGGATAATAACGATGATACAAATGGCGAGGCCAAGTAGCATACCGGTTGTTTGAAGCGTGTCGGTATAAATAATTGTTTTAACGCCTCCTTCAAAGGTGTACAGTAGAATTAGAATTAGTATCACCAATGCCGTTAATTCGAATGGCACAGCAAGCTTATCGAAAATAAATATCTGCAGAATGCTGATAACAAGATAAAGTCTTGCAGTTGCGCCTACCAGACGTGAAAGAATAAAAAAGAAAGCGCCCGCTTTATGTGCATTTACACCAAATCTTTTTTCGAGATAGGTATAAATGGATGTTAGATTGAGGCGGTAATAAAGCGGAATCAATACAAATGCTATCACCATATAACCTAAGAGATAACCAAGAACTACCTGAAAGTAGAAAAAATTGCCGGTACCAACTCCACCCGGTACACTTACAAAAGTTACGCCACTGAGACTAGTGCCTATCATCCCGAAAGCAACCAGCATCCAGTTGCTGTTTTTGTTACCTATAAAAAAAGACGCGTTGTCGGAATTCCTACCCGTGTACCAGGCTACAAGCAAGAGTATAAGGAAATAGGAAATAACGAAGACAAATAATAATGCCGGTGACATTTTAATTATGAATTATGAATTAAAAATGATGAATTATCGGCTTGTTTTAAGTGTTAAATAAAGTATTTCTTCACATCAGATAACTCATAATTGTTAATAGTTCAGTCTTGAGGGTTGAAAACCTTAAAGGGTTTAATATTAAATTTGACATCATGCAATTCAGTTCAAAAATAATAGAGCAGGCTGTTGAGACCTTTGCCCAATTACCCGGGGTAGGGAAAAAGACTGCCTTGCGTTATGTATTGCATTTGATTAAACAGAACGATACTGAGCAGTTGGCGCAAATCATCAGGCAATTAAAAACAGATCTGAAGTTTTGTAGTAAATGCCAGAATATTTGTGAGAGCACGGTTTGTGATATTTGCTCTAATCCGGTGCGGGATCAGTCTTTATTATGTGTTGTTCAGGATTACCGCGATGTAATGGCCATTGAGAATACAGGTTTATACAAAGGTCTCTATCATGTTTTAGGCGGATTGATCTCACCAATGGAAGGCGTCGGACCGGGCCATTTAAATATTGATTCACTTTCGGCAAGAATGGAGGAGTCGAAGGTTAAGGAAGTTATTCTTGCTTTAAATGCCACCATGGAAGGAGAAACAACCTCTTTTTATATTTACCGTAAGTTGGCCCCATATAAAGTAAAACTCTCAGCCATTGCCAGGGGAATTGCCGTAGGTGATGAACTTGAATATACAGATGAAGCCACTTTGGGTCGTTCTATTGCTAACCGCCAGCCTTTCAGCGCTTTTTTTAGTGTGGAATAAATTGTATTTTTCGGTATAAACTGATGAGTTCTGAGCTTGTATCCATAATCCTTCCTTGTTATAATGAAGCAGGGCATCTCGAAAAAAGTATAAGACTGTTATATGAGGAAGCAAATAATTTCGGTTTTCCTTACGAATTTATTTTTGTTGAGGATAAAAGCAAAGATAATACACGCGAGCTTTTAGAAAACCTGGAGCCAAAAATAAAAAATGCACAATTTATATATCATGATTCCAATAAAGGAAGGGGAGCAGCCGTAAAGTCTGGAGTTGCTGTAGCAAAAGGTAATATTATCGGTTTTATTGATATTGATCTGGAAGTGAGTCCACGATACATCGTTCAATTTGTTGAAGCACTTAAAACTAATGATGCGGCAATAGGTAACCGAAAATATTTTTCTGATTCGGTGATGCGTGCTTTAATCCGTGATACGGTGAGTAATTATTACAGTTCTTTGAATCGGAAAATACTTAAACATAATTATAGTGATACGGAGGCGGGTTTTAAGTTTTTCAGAAGGGAGTCTTTGGCTCCGTTTTTTAAATTACAAACTAACGATCATTGGTTTTGGGATACCGAATTTATGATGTATTGTTTTAACCAACAACTGAAGGTGTCGCAGATCGAAGTAGATTTTTTGCGCGATCAAACCAAAAAATCGACTGTAAATGTGCTTAACGATTCGTTTTATTATTTGCGTGAATTGCTGAAATTCAGAAAACAACTAAAAAAGTAATATGCAGAGTCCGCTTTATTGGCACCCGGGGTTTTATTCATTTATCATGAAGAAACTTTATGGTTCTTATTACAGCAAACGCTATTCTGAAATTGTTAAATTAATTCCTGATAATTGTTCTTTGCTTGAATTGTGCATGGGGGACCTTTATTTCTACGAACATTATCTGAAGAAAAAGAACATTAATTATTCCTGTGCGGATATTAACCCTGTTTTTGTTAATGCGGCGAAGAAGAAAAGCATCAATGCAGTGCTGATGGATATGCTTAAAGACGAAATCCCTAGGAGCGATTATATTCTTTTACAGGGAAGTCTTTATCATTCAATCCCTCATCAAAAAGAATTAGTAAATAAAATACTTGGGAGTACAGGAAAACAACTAATCATCTCTGAGAACATTCAAAATATAAGTAATTCATCAAACAGTTTTAAGGCCTGGCTCGGAGGAGCTTTTTCAAAGGCAAAAGCGGGGCAGTCTAAAATTAAATTCACAAAAGAAACATTGAAGGACAG
>JAHEYE010000308.1 GCA_023251695.1 Sphingobacteriaceae bacterium
ATTCTTACTGTGGAAAATAATATTAATGAATTGATACCAAATGCCATCTCACCGAATGGTGATGGTAAAAACGATATCTGGAATTTAACTTTCATTGAAACATATTATCCTAATGCTGAAATCGAAATATATAACCGTTGGGGACAACGATTATTCCATTCGATAGGTTATAAAATCTCATGGGACGGAACTTTCGAGGGAGCGCCGCTTCCTGTTGCAACATATTACTACATCGTTAATTTGAATGATCCGAACAGAAAAGATGATGAAAATATATTTAAAGGTGCAATTTTAATAATGAAGTGATGAAAGGAATGAAGAAAATAGCATTATTAATTGGTCTCGGAGCTTCTGCCTTATTAAGCGGGCAACAGCAATCACTTTATACCAATTACCTTTTAAATAATTACGCATACAATCCTGCTGTTGCAGGAGCTAGGCCTTATACACAAGCTAATATTTATTACCGTAATCAATGGGTAGGTTTTGAAGACGCACCTAAAACTTATTTAATATCACTTTACGGTCCGCTTAAAAAAGCAAAAGGTGTTGCTTTAGGCGGAATGGTTATTTCGGATAAAGCAGGTCTGATAACAACGAATACAGGGTATCTTACTTTCGCCTACCATGTGAAAGTGAGTAAAAAATTAAAATTTGGCATGGGCCTTTCCGGTGGATTGAAACAATATACGGTTCGTTTATATGATGTACGTGCTTACGATAAAGGCGATCAGTATTTAGAAGGAAGCAGTACCTTAAATGCGAACGTATTCGATGCGAATGCAGGTTTGTATCTTTATGGTGAAAGATTTTTCTTAGGATTATCGAGCATGAACATGCTGAATAATAAAATTACCTGGAAAGATCCGACAGGTAAACTTGTCCCTCATTATTACGCGGTAATGGGCTATAACATTAAATTAAATAAAGACTTCGCACTTCAGCCTTCGGTGATGTATAAATATTTACCTATTCCGAAAAATGCCGGTTTAGGAAAGAAAGCTGAGATTGGACAATTGGATTATACTTTAAAACTTTCATATAAAAATATGGTTTGGATCGGCGGCAATTACCGTACCGACGATGCGGTGAGTTGTATGGTAGGTGTAACTGTTATTAAAAAACTGAACATTGCTTATTCTTATGATTATTCAATATCTGCAATTAAAAAATACAATGTCGGAAGTCATGAAATATGTCTCAACTATAATTTCATAAAGAAGAAAGTGGTGAGTGCTGAAGACGAGGAATTAAAAATACAGGATAACAGTATCAAGCAGAGTTTAAAGAACAAAAAACCTGAGAGCGGCCAGAAAAAACCTGAAGAAACAAAATCTGATGGTCAGGAAAATAAAACACAGGAGCCAAAGAAACCTGAAGAAGCAAAACCTGACAAGGAATAATTTTTATAGTATATAAAATGAAAAAATTGAAAGTAATAGTATTCGTTTTGTTCTTCCTTGTGAAGGTCACACCGGTGATTTCGCAGATAGATACTGTATTTTGGTTTGCCGCTCCATGGGTGACGCCTGACCATTGGTGGAGAGATGCTATTAAGTTACATATTGCGGGTAAAGCGGGCACTACGATACGTATCCGTCAGCCCGGTGCTATTTCCCCGAATAAATACGATACAACTTTTGCAATCCCCGCTATTGGTTCATTTGATTATACATTTTGGAGGGATGCAAATGCAAATGCAACTAACAGGGGTTATGATTCTCTGGAATCACGTCCTGCAAATACCGTTTTGCCTTATGGTTTAAAAGTCACCTCTTCACGTAAAATTACAGCCGTATATGACGTCGTTACACGGCCGATTAATTATTTCAATCCTGAAACATTTTCTTTAAAGGGTCAGAATGGTTTAGGTACAGAATTCGTATGCCCGTTCCAAAATACCTGGAATAACAGAAACTTAACCGGTGATTTAAATGGTGATGCGGTAATAACTCAGCCTAAACAACAAATAAATATTGTATCCACAATGCCCGGAACTGTTGTCTGGATTACGCCACGTTGTAATGTGGTAGGACATGCCGCAAACGTTACCTATAGCATTGCCATGGGGTATGGAGATGTTTATACAGTTGAAAACGTAACTCAGGCCACTAATACAGTAACGCCGGGGCAAAATTTAGGAGGAACAATTGTTGTTTCAAATAATCCGATTGCAGTGACGGTCGCGGATGATTCGGTAATTACGCCGGGTGGAGGTTGTTTCGATTTGATAGGTGACCAAATTGTGCCTGTGGATGTTGTTGGTGATTCATACATTGCCAACAAAGGTTTTATGTTTCCGGCTTCAGTTGAAAGTATTTTTGTTGTAGCTACTGATAATTTTACGCAGCTTACCATCACTGATTTTACAACTGCACCTTTAACCTTTACGTTGAATAAAGGGGATACTAAACAATATCCAATAACAAAAAACTTAACTTATGTTCTGGCAACAAAACCTGTTTACTTATGGCAAACTACCGGATATGGCTGTGAGTCAGGTGCTGCTATATTGCCACCCTTAGAGTGTGCTGGTTCCGATACTGTTATTTTCTCAAGAAATAATACCCAACCGTTCTTATTAAATGTATTGTGTAAAAATGGAAGTCAAGGAAGTTTTGCGATAGACGGTAATACTGCTTTATTAACAGGTGCTAACTTTACAGCGGTTCCGGGAACTGCAGGCGCTTGGCTTGGGGCTCAAACCCCAACAACAATGCCGTTGTCTGTAGGAGCGCATACAATTACAAATAGCACCGATGTTTTTGCATTAGGAATTATTAATGGTGATGTAGGAACCGGAGGATTATTCCATTACATGTCAACTTTCCGAAGAAAGGTTGCAATTAATGCCGGTAATGATTTTTCGGTGTGTGCAGGTGCTTCTAATACGGTTGCTTTAACCGGAACAATTAGCGGAGGTGCAATAACCGGTATTTGGACCACACCTCCCGGATCTTTACCTGCAGGAACTATTAGCCCAACAGCTTATACTTCTTCAATTACAACTGTAAGTTATGTTTATACTTTAACACCGGCGCAGTTGTCAACACTTACACCAACAACCATTACATTCACACTTACCTCGGTTGGTAATTGTAAGAACATATCAGATGTTGTCACGCTTACCATTACTCCAGTTCCTACAGTTGCAGTAACACCATCCGTTATTACCAGATGTAAAAATAATTTAACGCCAATTCCGCTTGTAGGTTCGGTTGGAATTGGAGTGATTAGTCAGGTGTGGTCGGGAGGTTCGGGTGCATTTGCTTCTACTACTTCTCTCATTACAACTTATACCCCATCTGCCGGAGATGCTTCTGCAGGAAGTGTTACTATTACTTTAAATGCTAATGGTTGTGTACCTGTAAGTGATTATATGATCATCAATTTTACAAATCCACCGGCCATTACAGTGCCGCCTAATATTAATGTGTGTACTAACTCGTCTTCAGTTGCCATTACAGGTGCAACAATTACAGGAGGTACTAATACAGGAATTTGGTCAACTAATGGTACAGGTTATTTTGCTCCATCTGATACAATATTCAATACCAATTATGTTTTAAGTGCGAGTGAAATGGCCACAGGAGGATTGGTAACCTTAACCTT
>JAHEYE010000081.1 GCA_023251695.1 Sphingobacteriaceae bacterium
ATGTAATTTGACTTAATCATTCTTCCTTATCCCTCATCCCTTTTCCCTTATCCCTCATCCCTTATCCCTTATCCCTCATCCCTTTTCCATTATCCCTCTTCCCTCATCCCTAAAACCTAACTCCCATTCCAAATTCAATTGCTTGTCTGAATAGCCGGATGCGTGATTCTTTTATAGGAATCGTATTGAATTCAATACTGTAAATTATATTAGCGAAAAATTTATTGCCATTGTATCCGATCTGTGCTCTTCCATGAGCGTAAGTAGGGACATTCATCCGCCAGATATTTCGGTCGGGTTGTTGGTAGTTTTGAATTTGAATGCCACTGCCTATTAAAACTACAGGCGTAAAATGGAACTTACCCATTACAACCTGATAGCCTCCTCCTATGCTGAGAATGGTAGTAAAAAAATCCCCACCCGTCAATCTGTCGAGGTTTGGGTAATTTGCCGCCTGATCAAAGGGCACAATATTACTATCGGTTTCAATTCTTTGATACCTTTCTGAAACAGTCATTAAAAAAGAACCTGCGCTTTTCTTTTGGCGTTCTGATTGTGCAAAGGCAGCGTTTAATGAAAAATTCTTATTAAAATTAAATCCTAGATTTAATCCACCCTCAATAACATGCAGATTTTTTGATGTCGGAAAACCCAATGAATCTTCATTCCATTTTGGATAGAACTTTTTATAATCCGCGAAATAAAACCCTTTGTAATCCCTGTAAAAAATGCCCCACGAAACAATCCGACCTTGAATATTAACGTAAATATCCCTGAACTTTGTTTCTCCATATTTTTCTGTTAAAGCTTTCGAAGCCGGTAATTTGAACATAGCAGCAACATATACCTTTTTTATGCGGATGGCTAGTCCAACCAATCCGGGCATGGCGGGTTGCCAATTAAAACTCACACCTTCTTTTTGCCGACTGGTAACATTAAACACAACCAAGGGATAAACAAACTTTGGTTTCAGTAAGAAGTTTTTGGGAAATACTTCAATGTTTTCAGGAAGGCCGCCGCGCGCTTTTTTGACGGCAGCAAGACTGTCTTTTACTTCTTTCTTCCTTTGTTTTTCGAGTTCGATACGTTTTTTTTCAGCTAATTTCTTTTCTTTCCTGCTTTGCGAGAAAGAAGAAGTGGAATAGGAGAGGAGGGAAATAAGTAAAATAAATAAATACCTATTCATACAAAATTAAAAAATGTGTTTTTCGGCGTGGTACGACGAACGGACAAGCGGACCGCTCTCCACAAAACGGAATCCTTTTTCTAAAGCAATTTCTTTGTACTTTTTAAATTCATCGGGATGCACAAAACGGGCAACCGGTAAATGTTTCGGTGTTGGTTGTAAATATTGTCCGATCGTCATCACATCGCAATGAACGCTTCTAAGATCATTAATGGTTTGTAAAACTTCTTCTTCTGTTTCACCCAAGCCCAACATCAAACCGCTTTTTGTTTTTACGCCTGCCTCATCTAAACGTTTTAATACTTCCAGACTGCGGTCGTACTTAGCTTGTATCCGAACCTGGGCAGTTAAACGGCGGACCGTTTCAATGTTATGCGAAACGATATCCGGTTTTACATCAATGATGCGTTGTAAATTATCCCAATTGCCTGCAAAGTCCGGAATTAAACATTCGAATTTTGTTTCAGGACTAATACTTCTTATTTCTTTAATTGTTTCTGCCCAGATAATAGAACCGCCGTCTTTTAAATCATCGCGGTCTACAGATGTGATCACACAATGTTTTACGCCCATTAATTTTACAGAGTCAGCAACACGTTTCGGTTCATCCCAGTCGGCCGGTTTTGGTTTACCTGTTGCAACGGCGCAGAATCCGCAAGAGCGTGTACAAATATTACCAAGAATCATGAAAGTTGCTGTACCCGCACCCCAGCATTCGCCCATGTTAGGACAGTTTCCGCTTTCGCAAATGGTGTTAAGTTTGTGTTTACTTACGATGCTGCGTACTTTAAGGTATTCTTCGCCAATGGGAAGTTTAACTCGTAACCAATCCGGTTTTTTGGGTTTCTGAACTTGTAAATTTTCGGTTTCCATTCTGAGCTAGTCGAAGGGTTAAAACCATTTCTTGCCGAACACAAATCCGACATAAAATGTTACCACGAGGTTTTCAGCAGGGTTTCTCGCCATTATCGGAAGTGCTTTCGGATAATAATCGCAGGCAACACCTGTTTCAATAGCACGCACCCAATAAGAGTAAGGCGCATACTCAAAACTCAAATTCAATTTACCGTGTAAGCCGGGATATAATTTAATTTCATCAAGTCCGTTAATAAATGGCCCTTTACCAACAACGCTGTCCTGGGTAAAATTTTCGGCATCGTATTTAACCGATTCCGGTCCGCGTTTTGGACCAATACCTCTGTAAACAAGAACATAATAAGGTTTGGCAACAGCCAATGCTGCGCCAATTACATAAGAGCAACGGATTTCAATTGACTTTCTATCGGAGCGTTTGTAAATTACGTTCTGGATTCCTGTTCCAACGCGGAAGGTGGCTACGTTATTAATTTTTCCGTAAACAAAACGTTTAGCGTTTTCCTCTGTACTTTTAACTTTAATTTCCTTTGGGTGCTTCAGGGTCATGCCTTCAAACTCCAGTAAAGATTTTGTTTTGGCTGTCAGGTGTTTTGCGCGACGGTAACCAACCCCAAAACCGCGGGTATGCGCAAAAATTTTAAAAGTGGCTTCATGACGGAACAGTACATTAACATCCTGACCTTTTTCAATAGCTTCCAATGTGCTTTGAGAAAAGACATTATACGATAAGAACAGAGCTAAAAATGATAAAAGACGTTTGTAAATCATTGTAACAAATTTACATAATTTTGAGGTTTAAACCTACTTTTGAAACTTAGTTAATTGAATCGCTTTTGGGCTAAAGCCCTTAAGATTTGTTGATTTATTTAGCCACGACCTTAAGGTCGTGGCAATGAATAGAAAAATAAAACCGGGCTTTAGCCCAAAGTTATTAAGAACGAATTGTAACATTAAAAAATCACAAAAAATGATAACAAGTACAGTCAAATATCCCGGTGAATTAAGAACCGAAGCGGTTCATGTAAAGAGCGGAAATGTAATAATTACAGATGCGCCAACCGACAATCACGGTAAGGGCGAGGCCTTTTCGCCCACCGATCTGGTGGCAACTGCCTTGGCCTGTTGTATGATTTCTGTAATGGGGATTGTATCGATGAAAGAGGGCATTACTAAAACCGATGGTGCTACCGCTGAGGTGACCAAGGTGATGTATCCCGATCCGCGGAGAATAGGGGAAATACACATAAAACTGATCATGCCGAAAAGTGGCTTTACAGATAAAGAGAAGAAAATGTACGAGCATGCGGCCCATACTTGTCCGGTTGCCAAGAGTCTGCATCCTGATTTAAAGCAGGTCATAACATTTGTTTGGTAAGAAATTGGAAAGAGGCTAAACACAAAAGCCCTGAAGGATTACTTCAGGGCTTTTTATATAAATTAAGGCTTAAATTAAGCGATTTTGTTTTGGTTGGTTGTATTAACTTTCGAGTAAGCAGGACATTTTTCGTGCGATTTGCATGAAGAGAAAAGAACCGCTACGAAAGCGAAAACAGAAGCAATGATGATAACTTTTTTCATAGTTTATTAGGTTTATTTCACAAATATAAGATTATATCAAAAATAATAAAAAAAATGTTTTTCACAATGTTAAAATAGCGGATATATTCGCCTATGGTTACACCCAAAATAGAGGAAAAATGGTTAAATGCTATTAATGAAGAGTTTAAAAAGGATTACTTCATCAATTTGAAGAGCTTTTTGCTTGAAGAACGAAAGCAATTCAAGGTTTACCCTCCCGGAAACCGCATGTTTGCAGCCTTCGATTTTACCCCTTTTGATAAGGTAAAAGTGGTGATTTTGGGACAAGATCCTTACCATGGCGATGGGCAAGCCAATGGTTTATGCTTCTCGGTAGCCGATGGTATCAGACAGCCTCCATCCTTAGTCAATATTTTTAAAGAACTGCATGAAGATATAGGCTGTGCTAAACCACAAAGCGGGAACCTGGAACCATGGGCGCAACAAGGTGTGTTTTTACTTAACGCTACTTTAACGGTAAGAGCAAACACGGCAGGCAGTCATCAGAACAAAGGTTGGGAATTATTTACCGATGCGGTTATTAAAACTTTAAGTGATAAAAAAGAAAATCTTGTTTTTTTATTGTGGGGAAATTATGCCAAAGCAAAAACTGTTTTAATTGATGCCAATAAACATTTGGTGTTAACAGCATCGCATCCATCACCCTTAGCCCGCGGGGCATTTTTTGGAAGTAAACATTTTAGTAAAACGAATCAATACTTGAAAAGCAAAGGTATTGAAGAAGTGAATTGGTGTTTGGGTTGATGTTAAAATAGCTTTAATCAATTTTTTTTCGTAAATTTAATAATGTGAAAACAATTTTGAGTTATGGCTACACCAGACTTCGCTTAATTAAAAAAATTGTTATAAACAATGGTGTTCAAAAAAGCATATAAAATGAAATATATTTTGGTTGTTATAATTTCCTCTTTGTTTAACTACGTTGTTAACTCGCAAGTTAATATGCAATGGGCAAAGCAAGTCGGCAATGCACAGTCGGAAGCAGAATGGACAACCTGTGTTGATGCATTTGGGAATGTATATGTGACGGGGGGATTTACAGGTACTGTAGATTTTGATCCGGGAATTGGAACATTTAATATTACTGCTGCCAGCACTTCAGATAATTTCATTTTGAAATTGGATCCGTCTGGAAATTTAGTTAGTGTAAGAACAGTTACGGCTATTTCGGTCAGGACAATGTATATTGACCCAAGCGGAAATATTTACACAGCAGGGCAATTTACTAATACGACAGATTTTGACCCGGGCCCCGGGACATACACTATGTCCGCAGCAGCTGGTGGAAATTATCTGTTAAAATTAGATGCGTTAGGAAATTTTGTTTGGGCAAGAAAAATTGCCAACGCCGGAATTTCATTACCCTTGGCTATTACGAGTGATGCATTAAATAATGTTTATACTACGGGATATTTTATATCAGCTCCGGATTTTGATCCTGGTCCCGGAAGCTTTCTCCTTTTAGGCAATGGAGGTACAGATGTATTTATTAGCAAATTAGACGTGTCTGGAAATTTTGTCTGGGCTAAACAATTAGGCGGAACTTCAAATGAATCTGGTTCTTCAATTAATATTAATTCTTCCGGAAATATTATTACTAGCGGTTCGTTTGCAGGGATAGTTGACTTTGACCCAGGTGCTGGAACCTATACATTAGATGCATCTAATGGAGGTACTTTCATATCACAAATAGATGGTTCTGGTAATTTTGTAACAGCACAACAAATTGGAGGGTCAGGTCGTAGCTCTTGTTTTGATTCCTCTTTTAATTTATATGTTACCGGTATTTTTAACTCTATTGCAGATTTTGATCCAAGCCCATCGACATATACTTTAAATGCAAGTAATGGCTCGTTTTATGTCACTAAGTTGGATCCGTTCGGTAACTTTATTTGGGCGCGACAAATGGGAGTAAGTTATCCAAATGGTGAGCCGGTTTCAATCTCTGCTGATATATCCGGAGTTTATACAGCAGGATATTTTCAAACTTCGGGTGATTTTGACTCGGGTCCCGGAGTATTAACTTTTACTTCTCTGGGAGGTTATGATTCTTATATCTCAAAACTTGATCCATCTGGAAATTTTTTGTGGGCTGAGCAGATTGGCGGAACAACCGGAGAAATTATTTGGGGACTTGCAGTAGATGCGCCGGGAAATGTTTATACTTCTGGAACTTTTGATGGAACAACAGATTTTGATCCGGGCGCAGGCGCATATAATTTAACAAGTGTTGGAGGTACCGATGTTTTTATTCATAAATTAACTCAAGGCTCTTCTAATATTAATGAAACGGGTTTGCAAAACGAATTTATAATTAAACCAAACCCGGTCAGCGATAAATTATTTTTTAAAAATTTAAATGGTGCTGATGTAAAAAAATACGTTTTATTAAATAGTCAAGGCAAAGAAGTTTTAACCGCACAAAATACAACAGAAGAATTGGATGTAAGTTCCTTGCCTGATGGTTTGTATTTTTTGCAAGTGCAAACAAAAGAAGGAGTTAAAACTAAGAAAATTGTTATAGAACATTAGATGGCAAAATTCAGGATAATATTATTTCTTTTGGTTATTACTGCTGGTTCGTATTCGCAGATAGTTGGTACAAAATTTATTGCAGATTCTTCGTATTATAAGGAGTCGGGCAATTTTTGGATAAATCCTCCTCCGACTAACATTTATGTTTACAATACTCAGTATATCTTAGGCGATACTATAATAGGAAATAAGTATTATCAAAAATTGTACTGCACTGGCAGAAATAAATTTGATACAATATGCAAAGGAGCCATGAGTTTATTATATCATGATAGCGATAAAGTGTATTATAATAATAAACTTGTGTATAATTTTAATCTCGTATTAGGCGATACATTAAACATATACTACCCTTCACTGCCTGTACATCCTGCGGGTTATTATACTTATACGGTTACTACAAAGGATTCAATTTATATTGGAAATAAATGGCGTAAGCAAATTACATTCACCGGACCAACAATCATTCCTGTTAAATTAAGATGGGTTGATGGCTTGGGCGATTTATATTATGGTATTGCACCATCATATAGTTCAATTGATTTCTATAAAATGTTGGGGGGAACATATACCTTAACATGTTTTTCAGAACATTTTCAAAATACTTATGGTAATGGATGCGGTGTAAATTCGTTTTGCGGAGACAACAATTTAACTTCTGTTATCCCTTGCAGCCCGGAATATAGCTCCATTACTTTTTCATTAAATGGAGGCACTGCTCCATATAGTTTTAATATTCAAACACCTTCTGCGTGTTCTACCCCTAATTATACCGCGGCTGCAACTTCAACAAATCCTACTTTTACATTAAGTTGTTCCGGGGTATATACATTTACGGTTAAGGATTCGAACAATAATTCACTTGGAATAACCACTCACACCGCAACAAATTCATCTATAATTAATTTTAATGTTATTTCTACAAAAGATACAATATGTTCAGGTGAATCAACATCATTAAGTATAAACGGAAGCACTTCTAGTTACACGGTTAATCCTATTAATTGGAATGATGGATCAGTAGGTTCTCCTATATTTGTTTCTCCAGTTAACACTTATACTTATTCTGTAAGTGGTTTATATACATCCACTAGTACGAGAACGTGTTCCGTCACTGGCTTTAAAAAAATAGTAGTAAATCCTTGTATTGGTATTAAAGAGTATGAAATAAATAAATTACAAATTTATCCGAATCCTTCAAGCTCAATTATAACTATTTTAGGAGGGGAAATTGAATTTAGAAATTCAGAAATTGAAATCGTAAGTTATTTAGGGCAAACTGTATTTAAGATGAATTACAAAAATGAAATAGATGTTTCTGAATTATCTAACGGTTGTTATTTTATTACAATCACCAACCAGGAAAAACAGCCATTCCATTCTAAGTTTATTAAAGAGTAATTTTATTTTCTAATCTTCCTTCTTCTTCAAAAATTCATCCGTAAAATGTTTTTGCGATTTTGCCTCGCTGAATTTCCCGGCATTGTATTCCTTAGATTTATTTCTTGATATTGATAAGCTTTCCCAATCAGAATCCTTAACTATTTTGGCAACGTAAACTATTTGTCCGACATGGTAAGGATAATGCGCTAACTGACGATTAATAGCTTCCATAACCGTATGCCCTTCGTTACGGATGTAAATTATTTTTTCAAGATCACCAAGTTTAATTTCATCAAGAGTTTTAAATAAACGGTCCCAGCCTTTATCCCACAAAGCAATCACTTCCTCTCTTGTTTTTAAATCACTCAAGAATTCTCCGTCACGGTTACGCCATTCTTTTTCGCCATCACTCGTAAAAAAATCGGTCCAACGCGAAATCATATTGCCGCTGAGGTGCTTTACTATAGTAGCAATGCTATTGCTTTCTTCGTTGAGTTGCCAGAATAATTTTTCATCAGGAATTTGCGCCATGGCTTTTTCACCCAGACTTTTGTAAAACAAGAACTGGCGGTTCATGCTCTTTAAATAATTTTCACCAATCATCTAATCCTTTTTTGTCTCTTTCCTCCCTTAAGTCTCTACTTATATTTATCAATCAAATAAATTAAACTTCCAATAGCAGCCGCGCCTAATTCCAATTCGCGTTTATTTACTTTATCGAAGGTGTCATCTTGCGTGTGGTGAATATCAAAGTAGCGTTGAACATCCGGTTCAAAACCAATACAAGGCACACCAAATTTTTCAAGCGGACCAATATCTGCGCCTCCGCCTCCTTTATTGATACGGTTAATGAAATAGGGTTCTAACAAGGGTTTCCAGGTGAGTGCTAATTTGTACATTCCCGCTGTTGTGTCAACACCAAAACCTCTTGGTGTAAATCCGCCACCGTCAGTTTCGATGGCTGCAATGTGTTTCCATTTCTTTTTCTCTGTCTCTTTTGCATAAGCTTTTGCGCCGCCCAAACCATTTTCTTCATTCATAAAAGCAATCGCTCTGATACTATGGCGCGGTTTAAGTCCGGCTTTTTTAAACATACCCATTACATCAATCGACTGCACAACACCTGCACCATCATCATGTGCGCCTTCTCCGTTATCCCAACTATCCAAATGTCCACCCACAATAATATACTCATCCGGTTTTTCTTTTCCTCTTATTTCACCAATCACATTAAACGAAGCTGTATCCTTAAATGTTTTACATGTTGATTTTAATTGCACCAAAAGTTTCGGGTCAGCTTTTAGAGCCGCTGCTAAATCATCCGCAGCTTTGTAACTTAAAGCAAAAGAAGGAATTTTTACATCGGCACTATCATACGTCATGGCGCCTGTATGCGGCGAATCGTTATTTACCGAACTCATGCTTCTCACTAAAGTTGCAACCGCACCATATTTACTTGCTTTAACAGCTCCGACATATCTGTATTTTACATTTTCGCCATAGGATTGTCCGGTTGAAATATTTTTTGGATTAAAAGGCACATTGTAAAAAACAACTTTTCCTTTTACCAGATTTTTTTCGCCGAGGTTTTTTAATTCTTCGAAACTTTTTACTTCAACAACAGCTGCGTTCATTCCTGAAACAGGCGTAGAGGTGGAGCCTCCCAATGCGCATACAGTTAAATTGATGCGTTTACCTGGGTAAGTTGCAACGGCCATTTCTTTTCCGCCGCGTTCCCAATGCGTCACCATGCAAGGTTCTAAATAAACAGTATCTGCGCCGGCAGCATACATAGCTTCCTTGGCCCATTCAACTGATTTTGCTGCCTGAGGAGAACCACTGATCCTCCCGCCGATGGTTTTACAAAGTACTTCCAGATTTTTATACGCTTTACCTTCGGTTAAATAGTAATCGTAAATCTTACGGATGTTAACCGAGTCCTTGTTTTGTGCTTTAGCAGAAAAAACAATTGTAATAAGAAAAAGTGTTTTTAGTGTTTTCATAATTTTCGTTTCAATTTTTACCGCATTGTTTACCTCACCCGTCAGCTAAAGCTGACCCCCTCTCCTTGCAGGAGAGGGGGAATGAGGCTTATTTAAATACTATGTCGTTAATTAATTTACTTCCGCAAAAGCGGTTGATGTTAGTGATTATTTGTTGTTTGTTAAATGATAATTCCTGTTTCAAAGCTGCTGATTTTAATGTTAAAAACAAAACCGTATCGTTAAAAGAAATATCTAAAGTATTATTGGCAATATGTTCGCCCACGATTTCTTTCCAGCTGTTCTTCACTGTGAAACGACTTATTTTCACATCCAGTTTTTCCTGTTTCAGGAATTGGTTAATGGCATCGCCTACTTTTATCAGATTACTTTTTCTCATTTCTATTTTATTACTTCAGCGGAACCGTTATCTACCAAAAATATTTTTTTATCAATGTGATTGAACGCAAACAAATCTTTAATACGCGCGGCATGGGTATCTGTAATGAACACCTGTCCGAAATTATCATCACTCACCAGCTCAATTAATTTCCTGAAACGCGTTTCGTCTAATTTATCGTAAACATCATCCAACAACAAGAGTGGCTTAGTGTTTTTTTTAGTTTTTATGAACTCAAATTGTGCCAGTTTTAAAGCTAAAAGGTAAGATTTTTGTTGACCCTGTGAAGCATATTTTTTTAAACTATAACCATTAATAGCGAAATCAAGGTCATCTTTATGCGGACCAACCGTTGTATAATGTAAAATACGGTCGCGCTCGATGGTGGTTAATATGGCGGTTTTATAATCACGTTCGCCTACGGATGATTCATAATTTAAGGCAACTTCTTCCTTGCTTTCGCTAATGTATGCATAATGTTTGTTGAAGAGCGGTGTGAATTCTTTTAAAAATGCAATCCGGATCTGTAAAATGCCTTTTCCATGAATAATTAATTGTTCATCCCAGATTTCCAGAGTAACTGAATCGAATGCTTTTGATTCGTAAAATTGTTTCAATAAAGCATTGCGTTGTTTCAACACCTGGTTATAGGCAATTAATTTTTCAAGATAAACTTTATCGTATTGTGAAATGATTCCATCAATAAATTTTCTTCGCGTTTCGCTCGCCCCATTTATTAATTCGGTATCGGCAGGCGAGATCATTACCATGGGGTACATGCCTATGTGTTCCGATAAACGCTCATATTCTTTTTTATCGTGCTTAAATATTTTTTTCTGATTACGTTTTTGTCCGCAATACACTTCGGTATTTTCCCCGTTACGGTTATAGGCTCCCTGAATCACAAAAAAACCTTCTCCGTGTTTAATATTCTGACTATCTGCCGAATTAAAAAAACTCTTGCAAAAGGATAAATAATGTATAGCATCGAGGATATTGGTCTTTCCCATACCATTGTTCCCGACAAGGCAGTTCATTTTTTCACTGAAATCGAAGGTCACATCAGTGTAATTTTTGAAGTTTATAAGGGAAAGCTGCTTTAAAACCATGGAAACAAGGGTAAATTTAAGCCATTTTTACAGTAAAAACCCCTTTTAAAATAAATTTCGGGATTTAAATTAAAAAATCTATTTTTGTCACCTTAAAATTAGTCGATAAAATGGCCGAAATAAAGGAAGAAAACCCGGTTGAGAACGTTGAAAACAACGACAACGAAAACGTTGAGGTTGAAGAGGAATCGAGCGAGGAAGAATCGTCGAAGCCCAAGGTGATAGATCCAACCCTTGAAGGTTTACAGTTTTTTTATGAGAAGCATAAGAAAATGATTAATTACGTGGGCGGAAGCGTCGCTTTAGTAGTTGGTTTATTTGTGTTTTATAAGTTTTACTGGTTACCGGATAAAGAAAAGGAAGCTGCCAACGAAATTTTCTGGGCACAAACTTTTTTTGAGAGAGACAGTTTCAATATTGCGCTAAAAGGCGGTTACATGGTTCGTACATCTGAGGGCGATAAAACCATGATGGGTTTTGAACAGGTGGCCGATCAATATGGAATTACTGCAGTGGGTAGTCTTGCTAATTATTACGCGGGTGTTTGTTGTTTGCGTACGGCTCAATACGAAAAAGCTATTGAATTTTTGCAGAAGTATGATGGCAATGATATGATGGTGGCGCCTATGGCGATTGGTTGTATTGGTGATGCTAACATGGAACTGAACCGGACAGATGAAGCGCTGAAATATTACCTGAAAGCTGCAGATAAAAACGCAAACGATTTTACAACACCGGTGTTTTTGAGAAAAGCCGCTTTCGCGTATGAAATGAAAAATAATTATCAGGAAGCTTTGAATATTTACGAGCGTATTAAAAAGGAATATACACAAAGTAACGAAGCCCGCGAAGTTGAAAAGTATATTGCTAAAGTGAAAGCTTTGGGTAACTTGTAATATCAGCCATCATTAATTTACGCTGATTTTTTTTACTATTCATGTCGAGCCAGCATAAAAATTTATCAAAACAGGAAGGCAGTGCAGTTAAAAAAGCTGCTTC
>JAHEYE010000309.1 GCA_023251695.1 Sphingobacteriaceae bacterium
AGAAGAATTTTGTTCTCACATTGCGATTTTGGATGAAGGGAAATTGATTGCACAAGGGGCGACAAAGGAATTAATTAGCGCAAATAATTGCGGAAGTATTGAAGAGCTGTATTTAAAATTGACCGGTCACAGATTCAGGGATTAGAATGAAGCTGATTTATTGCATATATAAAGAATACAAAGTTCTGATCCGTGATAAAGCGGCATTGGCGGTGATGTTCTTAATGCCTATGGCTCTTGTATTCATTGTGACCATTATTCAGGATTCAACATTTAAATCGGTGAATGAAACTTCGGTACCCTTATTATTTGTTGATAATGATAAGGATTCTCTTTCTTTTAAGTTGGAGAATGCATTGATGCAAACTCATTTTTTCGAGGTTGTGAAGAAAGATATTCCCGAAGAAGAAACAAAAACATTGGTGGCTGAAGGAAAATTTTTGATTGGAATCATTGTTCCAAAAAACACGTCGGTGCAGTTAAGAGAAAAAGCAAAAGCCAGAATTTCAAAATTGTTTCCTAATGAAGACAGCACCAAACAAAATGTTGAAACCAAGCACTTGCAACTAAAAGTATTTTTCGATCCCATTACCAAACAATCTTTTAAAGTGAGTATAAGCGGGGCTATTGATAGAATTGTTTCAGCAATTGAAATGCAAAGCATGAGCGTTGCTTTGGGAGAAGAATTAAAGGAGATTTCGTTAGGAAATAAATCCATGGCTATTGAAAACACGCCGTTAATAGAAACGGTACAGGAATACGCAGGGAAAAACGAAACAACTATTGTTCCTAATTCTGTACAACATAATGTTCCGGCTTGGACGATGTTCGCCATGTTTTTTATTTGTATTCCCTTGGCGGGAAATATTATCAGAGAACGTGAAGACGGAAGTGCGTTCCGTTTGTTAACGATGCCGGGAACTTATTTGAATGTTTTATTGGGAAAAATAAGTTTATACCTTTTGGTGAACCTTATTCAGTTTATTTTAATGTTAGGCGTAGGAATTTACGTTCTGCCCCGTATAGGATTACCGGAACTGAACCTGGGAAATAACTATTTTACATTGATAATAATTGCTATCAGTTCAGGTTTGGCAGCCACAGGTTATGGTTTATTAATCGGAACAGTTTCCAATTCCCAGAATCAGGCCTCTATGTTCGGTGCGGTAAGTGTAGTCATTCTGGCGGCCTTAGGCGGGGTATGGGTTCCAACTTTTGTTATGCCTGAAGTTATGCGTAATTTAAGTTCATTCTCACCATTGAATTGGGGGCTGGAAGCCTTTTACGGGGTGTTCATTAGGGGTTTGACTTTAGGCGGAATTGCGGTTCAGGTTATTAAGCTTTTAATTTTCTTTATTAGTTGCATTGTAGCCTCCTTTTATTATCAGACTTATAAGCGGATGGCGTAGTTAAATTGCACTTTTTTTCCGACGAAAAAATTGTTCAAAAAATGTTATTAGTCAAAAGCCAATAACGATTTAGAATGGGAATTTAATATACAGATATTCAATCAATTATGAGTGAAATCGGGAATTATCGCTTTCTCGCCTAAAATTTCCGCAAATATCAAAATATACTTACATTTGCACCCGAATTAATAGGAGAAAACGCTTTTTTTGGAATTTCATGAGTAAAAGAACTTTATTTTTAACTGTATTTTTAATTCTTTCCGGTCTGTTTTCCGTTAAAATTTCTGCCTCAGAACCTATTGAGCCGGAAGTTTCTGTAAGCGATTCTCTAAAATCCGGAGCAAAACATCACGAAGCTAAGGAAGGGAAAATAGATATGACCAAATTGGCGTTTGAGCATATTTTAGATTCTCATTACTGGCATTTTTGGGGTGAAGGAGAAAGTACAGTTGCAGTTGCCTTACCTTGTATTGTTTATTCTAACACAAAAGGCTTACAGTTTTTTTCAGCATCAGTTTTTCATCATGGTCATGAAGCATACGGAGATTATTCATTGGAAGAACCAAACATTATTTCAAACAATCCTGAAGAAAAAATTTACGACCTCTCAATCACAAAAAACGTAGTACAATTACTTTTATCAACCGGATTATTATTATGGATTTTCACATCTATCGCTAAAGCCTATAAAAGTACAGGTGTTACTTCAGCTCCAACCGGTAAACAATCTTTCTTCGAGCCACTCATTACATTTGTGCGCGATGATATTGCAAAAACAAATATTGGCAGCAAGAGCGATAAATTTGTTCCCTATCTTTTAACGGTCTTCTTTTTAATTTTAATTAATAACGTATTAGGGATGATTCCTTTTGGTGCTAACTTAACAGGCAACATCGCCTTTACTTTAGTTCTTTCTGTATTTACTTTAATACTCACCAACGTTAATGGAAATGCACATTACTGGAAACATATTTTATTGCCACCTGTTCCAAAAGCACTTTATATTATGATGATTCCATTAGAGATTATCGGCATTTTTACAAAACCATTTGCTTTAATGATACGTTTGTTCGCAAACATGACAGCCGGACACATGATTGTGATAAGCTTAATCGGATTAATTTTTATGTTTGAAACATTATGGATATCACCTGTTTCAATAGCCTTTACTTTATTTATTGATATTTTAGAATGCTTAGTGGCCATTTTGCAGGCTTACATCTTTACATTGTTAACGTCGTTATTCATTGGTTCAGCTTGCGCTGATCATCATGAAGAAGGACATGAAGGTGAAGCACACGAAGCACATTAAGAATAAATTTTTTAACCATAAATAAAACCAAGAAAAAATGACAGGAAGTATCGCAGCACTTGGTGCAGGTTTATCAGCTATCGGAGCTGGTATCGGCATCGGTCTAATTGGTGGTCACGCAGTAGAAGCTATTGCGCGTCAACCTGAAATGTACACAAAAATTCAAACTACAATGTTTATCGCGGCTGCCCTTGTTGAGGGTGTTGCTTTATTCGGAATTGTTGTTGCATTAATGCAAGGTTAATAATAAATGTCCCTTACGGTTGGTAAGGGACTTTATTTTAAAATGGTTTTTAAAAAAATTAAAACAAAACAAAATGAATACTTTATTTATTTTAATTTCTCCTCTGGTAACTCCCGGAATTGGTCTCATCTTCTGGACCACTCTTTGTTTTTTACTATTGGTAGTATTACTTGGTAAATATGCGTGGAAACCAATTCTTGGCGCCATTAAAGAACGTGAAGAAGGGATTACAAAGGCCCTGGAAAGTGCTGAAAAAGCAAAACAGGAAATGAAGGAACTGGTTGCCGGTAATGAAAAAATATTGGAGCAAGCCCGCGCAGAAAGAGATGCAATGCTTAAAGAAGCAAGAGAAACAAAAGATACAATTGTTAACGAAGCAAAAACGAAATCAAAAACAGAAGCGGATCGAATTTTAGCTTCAGCAAGAGAGCAAATTACCAACGAGAAAAACGCAGCTATTACCGAATTAAAAAACCAGGTTGCCACTTTATCAATTGAAATTGCAGAGAAAATTTTGAAATCAGAATTGTCTTCCGATGATAAACAAAAAGCGTTGGTAAGCAATTTAATGAAAGACGTTAA
>JAHEYE010000082.1:0-10451 GCA_023251695.1 Sphingobacteriaceae bacterium
TGTTTTCCGCTCATTTTTTGGAGCAGCCTTTGCTGATGTAGGAAACATTTGGCTTTTAAATAAAAATCCGACTAAGCCCAATGGCGATTTTGAAATAAACCGTTTTTATAAAGAATTTGCGATGGGCGCAGGTTTAGGCATTCGTTGGGATTTGAATTTTTTTGTATTACGATTAGATTTTGCGGCCCCAATTGCAGATCCCTATTATCCCGAAGGAAACCGGTGGATGTTTGATAAAAAACCTTTAAAGCGTATAACAGGAAATTTCGGAATTGGTTATCCATTCTAAGAATATTATATTTAGCTTCAATGAAAGTAACAGGCTTCACAATAATAAGAAATGCGATTAAGTACGATTATCCCGTTGTGGAAGCAATCACTTCCGTGCTTCCTGTTTGTGATGAATTTTTAGTGAGTGTAGGAAATTCGGAAGACGGAACCCTTGATTTAATCAAAAGCATAAACTCTCCCAAAATAAAAATAATGGAAAGTATTTGGGACGACAGCTTACGCGAAGGCGGGAAATTATTATCTATTGAAACCAACAAAGCCTTTGATACTATTGATAAAACTACCGATTGGTGTTTTTATATTCAGAGTGATGAAGTGATTCATGAAAAATATTTAGATACCATCCGAAAAGGAATGGAGCAATATAAAGATGATAAATATGTTGAGGGTTTATTATTTAACTACACCCATTTTTACGGGAGTTATAATTACGTTGGTAATTCACGCAATTGGTACAGAAATGAAATCCGAATCATCAGAAACGATAAAAAAATACGCTCCTATAAAGACGCGCAGGGTTTCCGTAAAACTGACGACAGTAAACTAAATGTAAAAGCAATTGATGCCACAGTTTATCATTACGGCTGGGTAAAACCACCGAAAGCACAACAAGCCAAACAGGAAAATTTTCATAAGATGTGGCACGATGATGCCTGGATGAAAAAAAATATTGCTGCGGTTGATGCGTTTGATTACAGTAAGATTGATAGTCTGGCTGAATTTAAAGAAACGCACCCGAAAGTGATGCAAGACCGTGTTTCAAAACAAAACTGGGATTTTAAATTCGATGCTTCTAAAATAAATCTCTCCTTAAAAAATAAATTCCTTCTGCAAATTGAAAAACTCACCGGATGGCGCCCCGGTGAGTATAAAAATTATAGGTTGCTATAGACAAATTACTTCTTCTCTTTATCCTTCGCTTTCTCCTGTTCAATTTCTTTTTTACGGTTTTCTTCGTCTTGCTTTTCGGACTTTTGCTTGTTTTTAAATTCCCGTTTTTCCTTATACCGTGTTTCCAACACATTTTTATGGCGCATCATACTGAAATAATCTTTTGTCGTTACAACTATAACGCCGCTGGTCAGATCACCATACATCGCCGGAACACCACCATTAATCATACTTATGTTTTCAATCGAGGCATTCGGCAAACCGCTCATTTCTGTCACCCTAACGCCATCAATAATATATTCTGTAGCTCCTGTACGTGCACCATGAAAATGCCATTCACCCTGATTATCTTTTACTGCACCCGAATAAGAATTACTTATTGCTTCTAATGCACCCTCCGTGTGGTTTACAGAATTATTCCAGTCTTCAGCATTCATACTTATAATATCTATCATGGTAGCATCCACCATCGGTTTTTCAAACTCGGTTTCTATTATTACCACGCTTAAGGTATTAACCGTCATTTTCAGGTCGACATAAGTCGCTTCATTGGGATCAACCGGAACTTTTGTTTTACGAAGAGTGGTATGTTCAGAGCTGGTGACAATCACTTCATATTCGCCCGCATTGAGTGGTTTATAAACATACTTTCCATCCGCATCAGTGGTGGTACCCCCGACTAAATAACCCCCTTGTGTTATTTTAACCACTGCACCTATTACAGGGTTGAGTTCATCATCTTTAATTAAACCGCGGATTTCGCCGTAGCCTTGCGCTTTTGTGAATTGTACCAGGCCTATCAGCGCCAGTATCATTAATGTTTTAATTGTCTTCATAATATTTGAATTTAAGTTTTACTTTAGTGTTTGACTATAAGACGGGTTGAGACGTGAATTCCATAATTTTGGCAAAAAACTTAGTTTTATGGAATATTATATACTTTGCGTCTTAACTATAAGATATGTGGCTCTTTAATAAAAAAGTAAATAAAACAGACGAGGAATTGATATCTGCCTTTAAACAAAGTGGCAATAAGAACCTACTGGCCGATTTATTTAAAAACCATGTGAACACCATTTACGGCACCTGTTTATTTTATTTACAGGACAAAGAAGAGGCCAAAGATGAGGTGATGAACATCTTTGAAAAACTGTTAAGTGAATTAAAAACGAATGAGATTAAGAATTTTAAAGGCTGGCTGAGTTTTGTGGTACGCAATCATTGTATTTCCGTTATACGCAAAAAGAATACAGTTCTTAAAAACACAAAAGGCTATTACGATTATGAATATAAAGATGCCGTTTATGAAGAGGAATTAAAGATTGAAAGTGTTAATGATGAAAAAATGCTTCAACATTTGCAGGATTGCTTACCTAAACTTAAAGAAGCCCAACGCAAATGTATTGAGCTGTTTTATTTAAAGAACATGAGCTACCAGCAGATTTGTGAACTGACAACTTATGAGATTAATGAAGTTAAAAGTTACATACAAAACGGAAAAAGAAAACTCAAGTTACTGATTGAAGCCCTTCGGCAAGCTCAGGATGACAAATTGAAAAACACCCCCCACCATGAATGATTTAAAGTATAAAGATCTTCCTGAAACAGAGAAGAGAAAGCAGCAGAAGACGTTTCATGAGAATGAAATGAATTATTTTTCCTCGTTCGCATTTGAAGTTGATGCTATTAGCAAAGATGATATTTCGGAATTAAATAACAGAATCGATAAAAAAGTTTCCGGAAATTCGTTTGGCTTTAACCTTAATACCTTGACGGCATTAGCCATCGGTGTTTTTATTGGCTGTAGTGCCCTTTTTGTATATTATGAAGATATTCAAACTCACGATGCCCATGCAGAAAACAATCCTTTAATTCCTCCTACCGAAAAAACAATTCCTCCGGCAGAAACAGAAAAAACAAATGCAGAGACTGTTGCAACCGCGCAAAAGGAACATTTCCATTCCAGCGAATCAGCCGAACAATTGAATTTATCTTCGCCGATGGAAAACGCGGATATAAAAGATATAAATGCTATTGATGTAAAACCACAAACAGAAACAGCTCAAGAAGATATATTGAATTACATCCCAAATTCGTCTGTTATTTATATTTACGATCTGAAAGTTGCTAATTACAAGGGCTACTATTTTAAAAATTCAAGCGGTATTGATGTAAGGGATAACGGACTCTCGGCCCAATTCGCCAATAAAGAAGAAGCAAACAGTTTGAATAAAAAATTGGAAGACCGCGATTATTACGCACATGAAATAATTAAAGATGCCATGGAATTCTTTAATAAAAAACAATACGCGGCAAGTATTGAATTGCTGGAATTATTGAAAGGTTACAATAAAGACGATGTGAATGCACAATTTTATTTGGGAATGAGTTATTACTACACCGGAAATTATACGAAATCCTCTTTTTATCTGGAAAACACGAAAAACAACGGATTGAATATTTTTTTACAGGAAGCGGAATTCTATTCTGCACTTTGTCTGCAAAAATCAGGCAAGACGAATGAAGCCGCTGAACTCTTCAAAAAAATTGCTGCAAAGAAATTGTTTTACGCTGAGAGAGCCACACAAGAATTAAACTGATGCCTTAGCGTCAGCCTTTGCTTTTTTCTTTGCTTCCTGCTCTTCCATTTTCTTTTTTGCTTCCTCCAAACGTTTTACCTCAGCTAAATGCAATTCGTTTATGTCTTTTTTATACAGACTATAAGCTTTCCAGATCGGTGGCTTGGTAGCAAAGCAATCCAACAACATATATAAGCCTGAAATTTTGAAAGAATAGAAAGGCGATAACCAACGGTAACCAACCCCAATAGAATCGGAAACATTTTTTACTGCATGCCAGTAAAATGGCGGGTTCCATAAAATATCGCCCGGCTTTAAATGCACCGAATAACCATCGATGTATTTGAATAAAGCATATTGTCCGGTAAAATCAGGATTTTCATCAAAAGGATTAAATGGTCCGCTCTCTTTTTTAGCAGGCGCCGAACGGTACACATTACGGATCGGATCCGGATCAAAAATGGCTGAATAATAGTGAGAATATAAAACCCATTTCTTTTCGCCGTAAGTCTGAACAAATAAATTCGATTGATTGGCATTATGCAAAGCGGTATAAGAACCTTCGCCACCAATAAAAATCTGAAAGGCATCAAACCAAACCGGTTTTGTGCGGTGTGCTTTTAAGTATTTATAATCAAAATCATTTAAATGTTCGGGGTGACGAACCAGCAATGGATAAAAGCGGTAATACTTACTTCCTCCTCCGCGAATGTTATCAATTACATTGGCAAGTGTCGTTAATTCGTAAGGATAATTGGAGTCACCCTGATCCACCAAAACTATTTCATCTTTACCATGGAGGTCTTTAAAGTATTCCAGCGACCAATTCTTAACGCAATCCCAATCTTTTGCAGCACCATCTAAAACAACAGGAATACCTTTTTTTACATAGTGATTTTTAAATTCTTCAATGCTTAAATCCTTACGGCGTTCTACGGGCATAATTCTTCCTTCACCATGCTTCTTCATCGTTTCGGCAAGGCTGTTATAATATTTTGACCGGTCTTTAAATAATCTTTTTCTGCCGAAAAAATGATCACAGAATTGATAAAGGCCATATTGAAAACGCTGACCAAAAGTTAAGTTGCGGATAAAATCTCTGTACTCCATAAAATTAAAGGTACTAAAAAATATTATTCAGGAATAGCTATTTCGTGAAGCGTCCCTTTTTCTAATTGAACACTTTTACCCATTGAGCTAAAACTTAAATGGTAAATCACCCTGAATTTGGTAACCGGCGCCTGATTTTGAAAAAGTTCCCCATCCGACGAACCAAACAGATGATAAGGTGCTCTTAAATTGGCCAGAAATGTTCCGGGGCCTAATAATTTATTCCGGTTCTTGAAATAAGTTTCAATAAATCCGTAATACTGTTTTGTTTTCAGGGAATCGTAAAATTTAATACCGAATTCCTTTCTCAAATCCCCTTGTGAAACAATACTGTCCCTTTTTAATTCTTTAAACAGTTTGTAATTATTGGTATAACCAAAGCCCGAAACTGGGATACAGGGCGAATTGACCAGAAAAAGAAAACGATCGTACTGAAACCATTGATGATAAGGGTTCATTTCATTTTTGGTGAGCTGATAGACTTTTCCATTCTTATCTTCAACTTCATAAGTGAAATACTGATTAGCGGGTGTATCAAACCAGCCGATCATTAAAGGGCGCAACCATACAAAAGCGAAAACAATTATTAAAACGGAGGTTCCGAAAAAAGTCTTGTATTTCATTTCTTCAACAACCAATTTGTTTTTTGCAATCAGGTAAATTAATATGGCGTCGATTGCCATCCATTTCCAAAACAACATGCTTCCACAACAAAAAATGCCCAGATGCATGAAAAAAGATGCAGTTAGAATAACCAAGGACCATTTCTTACTTTTTAATATAAACAAAGCGGAAAGTTCGGTGAGTAATACAAGTATCTGTAGCGGAATGTGCCAATCATTCAAAAAATTCCCAATGGAAGATATTGTATCCTGACTTGAATCCGCCATCCATCCGCGCAAATGAACATTTAAAAATAAGTCCGCCAGATTATTTTGTGTTAACCATTCATAACCGTGGGGTGAAATAAAAACTTTAGCCAGTCCGCTATAAAAGTAGTTGGCACCAACCATGCACATGACCAGCCAGACAAATGAAAATTTAAAGTCGCTGACAAAAGCTTTGATGTACCTGAACGCAACAAAGAGAATTAAAATATCGAATAGCAAACGCTTATCATACAATTCGAATCCGGCTACGGGGTAATTAAATTGCGAGCGGTAAACAAAGGCGAAAGCGATATATAAAGGAGCAACTAAAGGAAACCTCAGCAAAGCAAAGGTGAGGATGATTAACAGAATTCTGTCAAAATAAAAAGTGGAATCGAGATAATAATTATAGTTATAGGTTACCAGCTCCCAAGTGAGTAAAAATGCCGCGCTGAAGACCAATATACGCTCTGAATTCAGATAAAAAAATGGTTTAGATAAAAAAGATCTCCGCCAAAATACCAATGGGAAATACAAAATTAACAGGCCCAATAAAAAAAATGGATTCAAAAGTGAAGAAATAAAAATGGAGAAAGAATGATAGGGAACGTGATTTAAAAGTCCGGGAGTGTTTTCACCGAACATAAGTTTATTAATCCGGCTGAAATTGATAAGAAAGCCATTGTAAAAGACAAACAATGATACAAGGCTCAGTATTAAAAAAAGAAATAGAACAAGAAAAATTTTCCCGTAATGGTTTTGGGATAATTTATTTAATTGAGTTTTAATCAAGCCTCTTTGGTTTTAGGAACCATCAGTAATAACAGAAATCCTAAAATAAAATACGCTACCAAAGCCAGAACAGCAGGACGCATGCCACCAACCGATTCACTTATTAAACCAAAAGAAACAGTACCAATTATCATCCCTAGTTTTTCCATTACATCGTAAAAACTGAAAAAACTCGTATGGTCGTCGGTTGCGGGTAAAAATTTACTATAGGTACTCCGTGATAATGCTTGAATTCCACCCATTACAAAACCTACGAGGAAGGCTACAAAATAAAAATGAATTGGTTCGTGTACTATCAAATATGTAAATCCGCAGATGAAAACCCAAATTAGAATGGCCACCATTAATGCCTTGAGGTTGCCGAACTTTTTAGAGAGCTTCGAAAATACAAACGAACCTAATATGCCCACGAATTGTATGATGAGAATGCTGATAATTAAAGAGGTTGTTTTGCTTTTTTCATCGGTCCACACTATCTCATTGCGCGCAAACAGTACTGCAACTACCATAACGGTTTGCACACCCATGTTGTAAAAGAAATAACTGTAAAGAAAGCGGCGTAATTGCTTTAAATGAACAACCTGCCGGGCTACTTTTATTAACTCTTTAAATCCTTTCATCACCAAACCGCTTTTATCTGAACCATGAGGCGCATGACTTTGATTTGGTAATCGTTTGAAAGTATATTGCGCAAAACCCATCCACCAGATACCAACGAATAAGAAACTGTATTTTGCCGGAATGTGCAGTACCATAATGCTTATGAGGCAGAGTATTAATAATAGTGAGCTTCCGAAATAACCCAAAGCAAAACCGCGTGCACTTACTTTATCCTGATTTTCGATGCTGGCTATTTGAGGGAGATAAGAATTGTAGTAAACCAAACTTCCCCAAAAACCTATCGTTGCTGTAACAAATGGAAGGAAACTTAACTCAATGTGGTCTTTATTGAAGAAAAACAAACACATGCAGGAAAGCGAACCTAAATAACAAAAGAATTGGAGAAATCGTTTCTTGTTCCCTAGGTAATCGGCAACACCACTTAGTATAGGCGCGATAATCACTACAATAAATAAAGCGAATGCGTACACAAACGAATAGATGTTCTGATTTTCGAAATTAATCCCGAAAAAAGAAACCGTATGATCAATGATATTGCCTGATTCATCTTTTGTTGAGGTAACAGCATCATAATAATTCGGAAATATAGCCGAAGTAATTACCAATGGGAAAACCGAATTTGCCCAATCGTAAAAGGTCCATGCCTTTATTGTTTTTTCGTCATCCTTAATTATTTCCATATTATTTATTTTTATTCGTTAGGGTTTGTTTTTACAATTTCAAATTCAACACGGCGGTTTTTTTGTTTGCCTTCATCGGTATCATTACTTGCAACAGGCTGCGAACTTCCATAACCCTTAAAATACATTTTATTCTGAACTCCTTTTTTAATCAGATATTCGAATACTTCACGGGCACGTAGTTCAGATATTTTCTGATTCCGGTTGCGGCTTCCGGTATTATCGCTATGGCCGTTAATCTGAATTTCCATTTTAGTATTACGAATTAGGTATTGGGATAGTTTATTCAATTCGACATAAGATTCCGGCAACAAATAATGCTTTCCCTCTTCGAAAAAAATATTTTTCAGAGCCACCTTCTCTCCCACTTTTATATCTTTTCTTACTGTTAAAATTGAATCTTCGTAATTGGGTTTAATACTGCCTACATATTCAACCGCTACTTTTTCTTCGGTTTCTTTGGCTTTGTATAAGCTCACCTCATCCACAAAGTAATAAGCTTCCCTGAAACCTAATTTAAAAATATTTATCCGCACAAGATCCTTTTCGATACGCGGGAAAAAATTCCCGATGGTGATGTATTTTTCTCCGCCGTCGGCCTTATACTTTCCCTTAATGGTGAACCATTGGTAATTATTGATGAATCCGCCTTTTTTGCAAATGCTGTCAATGATACACGATTTCACTGCGTCGCCCTGACTATGATAACCGCCTTTTGAAATTAAAACACCAAGGGATTTTACAAGTGCGTTGCTCCAATAAGCTAAACGGATATGCATTTCAAAATCGTAAATGGTACCGCGGTGTAGTGCTTCTGCCAAACGCACCTGAACAAATTCCTTGTATCGTTTTTGAAATCGTAAACCTGCGTAACATTCGCTTTTGTATCCACCACGCATCGAGCAAGTATCTTTTTCAACCGGCGACTGATAAAAATCGACCGAGGCGATTTGTGTCCACGGTATAGCTTGTCTTATACTTCCGGATTTTTTGCGGTAATTTTCGAAACTCCCATTTGGTACCAGATTTTTCTGAACAGGTGTTAAGGTTTGGGCTTTCAGGAGGCCTAAACCAAGAATAAATACTAGCAAAAAACGGGTTTTTAACCTCTTCATACTAAAACAAATATAGTTTTTACAGTGGTTTAAGCCTTAGGGCATTAATAATTGTTTTTAACACTTGTATATTCAAAAATTAATGTATATTTGCGCTCCCAATTTTGGGGAAGAAATTTAAAATTAAAAGAATGGCAAATCATAAGTCATCTATCAAAAGAATCCGTTCTAATAACGCAAAGCGTTTGCAAAACCGTTATTATGCGAAAACGACCCGTACCGCTATTAAATCATTACGTACTGCTACAGCTAAAAAAGAAGCACAGGACCTTTTACCTAAGGTTTCTGCCATGCTTGATAAACTTGCAAAACGTAATGTGATTCATAAAAATAAAGCAGCAAACCTTAAATCGAAACTAAGCAAAAAGGTTAATGCTCTATCTAAGTAATAAATCACTGATTTTCAATATTTTAGCCTCGATTTTATGAGGCTTTTTTATTTTTAACAAAAATCAAATAAACGCTTGGGGTTTATTGAATATTTTCTATTTTTGCTCAGCGTGTTTAAACTAAAACCACCACTATTATGAATTCAACTTTATTAAGGACTTTAAGCGCAAGTTTATCAGTTGCCGTTGTATTAACCGGCTGTAACGGACTTGGCAAAATGATTAAAAAACAAAAAGACATTAACTATAGCGCGACTCCGAATCCGATTGAGATGCACGGCGACAGCGTACAGTTTAGCGTTAGCGGAAAATTCAATCCAAAATTATTTGGTAAGAAAATAACAATGACTATTACACCTGTTGTGAAGTACAGCGGTACAGAAAAAGCAATGAAGCCTGTTGTTTTAGTAGGTGACAAAGCTACCGGTAGCGGACAAAAAATCAGTTACGAAAAAGGTGGTACTTTCAGCTACACTTCTGATAAATTCGTTTATGAGGCTGGTATGAAAGTGGCGAAAATTGAACTCCGTGCTGAAGGCCAGGTAAAGAAAAAAATCAAAAAATTTAATCCGGTTGAAATTGCCGATGGTACTATCATCACTCCACTTTTGGTTCGTAACGACGAAAAAGGGATTTATGGTAAAGATGCATTTGTGAAAATAACACCGATGAATCAGGTAACTCACGTTTATTATACGATTAACAACGCTACAGTTCGCCCTGCTGAAATGAAGAGTGAAGAGATGAAAAGTATCCAGACTTTCATAAACACAAACATCAATAGCTGGTGGTATGAATTCAAAGGTATCGGTGTTTCTGCTTATGCTTCTCCGGATGGTGAAACTGATAAGAATGCTAATCTTGCGAAAGACCGTGCAACTTCAGGTTCTAATGCCATGATGGGCGAATTCAAAAAGAACAAGAACAAAGACAATAAATTCGGTAAAGAAAAAGAACAATACGTAGTTGGTACAACTCAGGAAGATTGGGATGGTTTCAAATCTTTAATGGAAGCTTCTACAATGGCTGACAAAGATTTAATCTTACGCGTTTTAACCATGTATTCTGATCCTAACCAACGCCGTACTGAAATCAAAAACTTATCTAAGACTTA
>JAHEYE010000082.1:10551-11989 GCA_023251695.1 Sphingobacteriaceae bacterium
CAGATTTCAGGGGTTTTTTATTGAATTTCATTCACTCAATCTTCGATTTGAGTAAAAGGCCTCTATTTTCTCGCCAAATACATCAAACAGTTATTTAGATTTATCTTGGTTTCAGGCATATACTCTATATTTGTAGTGTAAAATTTAAAAAATGAAAAAACTTCTCTTATCGACTTTAACTGTGTGTTTGTCGACAGTTCTATTAGCTCAGTCTAAGGCTCCGATTGATTCTTTAGCGGGATTCAATTTTATTGGTTCTCACAATCATGCGAACCATGCAAAATCTGATGTTCAAAAGCATCACATGATGGAGCAGGCTAAACGTAATTATATTAATAACAAGTTTAATCTGCATAATCAAAACCAGCAAACGAATCCCAACGGGGAAAGAAGCAGTGCTGAGTTTTATGCAAATCAGAAAAACGGTAACGCTAATAAAGGTCCGGGCAGTAATACGATGTCGCAAGGTAACCAGCCTGTCGGTTGTACTAATGTTGACTTTGAAGGAAACAATACAAATAGTTGGACGCTTACAGGAGATTTCCAAATTATGAATGGCGGTACCGACCCATATGGAAATTTCCCACGTGTTTATCCTGGCGGCGGTAATTATTCATTACGTTTAAATGATGATAATGTAAACGCAACCTCTTGCAGCCCTCCTGGTTCTAAGTCTACATTTTCTGCATCGGCTACACGTACCATTGCAGTTACTCCTCTTAACAACCAATTCCAATTACATTTCGCGATGGTGGTTCTTAATTTTCCTCACAGCTCTTTTGATGCCGCAAGGATGAAAATTCAGTTCTACGATCAAAACAATAACTTATTAGCTTGTCCATCTTATTCATGTTATTATGCAAATCCTCCGGGAGCATTTATCGGATTACCTCCGGGTGTTCCACAAAACTCGGCAATTCAAGGTCCGCAAGTATGTAATTACGGAACTTATCCTGTTACCTATGTGCCTTGGCAAACTGTAGGTGTGGATTTGAGCGCTTACAATTTCACTAGCGTAAAAGTTGTTATTAATGCTGACTGGTGTTTGTATCAATATGACTGGGCCTATGGTTACATTGATGCGGATTGCGGACCAACTGCTCCAACAGTACCTATTACATCTTGTACCGGTTTATTAAGTGGCCCTCCCGGCATGGTTAGTTATACTTGGACTCCTCCTGTAGGACCAACTGTTAACACTTCAACCATAATGGCTACCACTCCGGGAACTTATATTTGTGGTACTACCGGATTTATTACGTGTCAGCCAGGTAAAACTTATACTTATATAGTAAAACCATCTCCTCTTGCATCTTTTGTAAATAATACTTCTTGTTTAACTGCACCAACTTCTTTCACCAGCACTTCAACACTTAACGGAGGTTCGGGTATTACTAATTTTAACTGGACATGGGGTGACCTTACGGCCAATACGATT
>JAHEYE010000083.1 GCA_023251695.1 Sphingobacteriaceae bacterium
AGCGATACAATCTCGGTTCAGAAAAAAGAATTGGAGGAGAAACATAAAGATATAACCGAAAGCATTAACTATGCACAAAAAATCCAGACGGCTTTAATTGTGAGCGAAAAAATATTAAGCAGCAAAGTGGATAATGTTTTTGTGATGTTTAAACCCCGCGATATTGTGAGCGGCGATTTTTATTGGTTCGGGCAAAAAAACGGTTATAAATTATTGGCTGTTGCAGATTGCACCGGGCATGGGGTGCCAGGGGCTTTCATGAGCATGATTGGAATAACCATGCTAAATCAGATTGTAAATGAAAAAGGAATTGTTTCGCCGTCCGAAATTTTAAATAAATTACGTGAAGGGGTAATCACTTCATTTGATCAAACAAGCGATGAAGATAAAAGGGATGGAATGGACGTATCGTTAATTGCCTGGAACAAAGAAGAATTAATTTATGCCGGAGCGAATAACCCCTGTGTGGTTATTAGCAATAACGAAATTATAGAATTGAAGCCCGACAAACAACCAGTTGGCCTCTACGAAAAACAACAACCGTTCACCGAGCAAAAAATAGAATTAAAAACGGTCGACAGTATTTATTTGTTTACCGATGGAATTATTGACCAGTTTGGAGGGCCTGAAAATAAAAAGGTAAAAATTAAATTATTTAAAGAGTGGTTGAGTCAAATTGCAACTCTCGATTCGGTTAAGCAGAAAGTTGAATTAGAACAAAAGTTCAGCAACTGGAAGGGAAAAACCGAGCAGACCGACGATTTATTGGTAATTGGCATTAAAGCTTAAAATGAAAGTACTTATAAAAATACTGTGTGTTATTATTCTAACAGGCTTAACATCCTGTAAAGTGAAGTACTCGTTGAGCGGTGCTACAATTCCGCCTGAAGCGAAAACCATTTCGGTTGGTTTTTTTATCAATAATACAACACTAGGGGCGCCGAGTTTATCACAGCGCTTTACCGAAAAAATGAGGGATGTAGTTTCTTCTCAGACTAATCTGGGACTTGTACGACAGAACGGCGATTTACAATTTGAAGGAAGTATAACTGATTACAATATTTCCCCGGTTGCGATTCAAAGCACCGATTTAGCAGGTTCAAATCGGTTAACAATTTCAGTAAATGTTAAATACAGTAATAAGTTCGATGCAGGAAAAAGCTTTGAACAAACTTTCACCCGTTTTGCCGATTATAAGAGTTCGGAGAGTATTAATAGCAAAGAAGCTGAATTAGTTACCGAGATTTACCGTCAGCTTTCAGAAGATATTTTTAACAGAGCTTTTAATAATTGGTAGCCGCGGATTACACAGATTAACGCAGATGCAGCATAAATTCTTCCAAACTCTCCATTAACTAATCTGTGAAAATCAGCGAAATCTGCGGCTAAAATTGTATTTTTGAAAATCTTGAAACAAAACGAACTCATACAATTAATTTATTCGCCTTATCAATCCAGCTATGGTGACATGGAAAAATTGCAAGAATTAAAAAAGCAATTTCCTTTTTTCCAGTCGGCCCATATGTTGTTAACCCTTGTTTCAAAAAAATATGATAGCGGTATTTATCAGGAAACGCTTCGTAAAACAGCTATTTCAATTCCTAATCGCGGGCGTTTACATAATTTGCTCCATTCAGCGGCGGCATTGAAAGAAGAAGTAAAAACTAAGACTTCAGAAATTGAACATTTGAAGGCAATTGAATTGCATTCGGATAAATTAACAGAAGAAGAATTGACCAAACAAGTTGAAAAGCAAGTTGAAAAAGATGTCATAACTGCTTTTGTTGAGAAAGAAGTTTTGAAGACGCATGATTGGTATAAGCCAAAAGAAAAAAAAGAAACACAATCACAAAAGGAGCAGAAAGAGGAGATTAATTCCGGCAGTTTCACCGACTGGCTGCAGGCACTTAAGAAAATCGATAGGGTAGAAGAGCTTAAAGAAAAAGAGGTGACGGAGGAAGAAGAATCAAGGATTATTACTGATTTTAAAAAACCGGAGAATAAAAAGGCGCAGGAAAAAGCTATCATCGATAAAATACTCGAGGGTGGTGTGCCAACCCAAATCAGAATGGATAAAAACAAGGATTTTTTTGAGGCCAATCAAAAAGCCAAAGAAAGTTTGCTGGAAAATGAGCATTTGGTTACCGAAACCCTGGCAAAGATTTACGCCTTACAAGGGAATGTGCCCAAAGCCGTTAGAGCCTACGAAATATTAAGTTTGAAATTTCCACAAAAAAGTACTTACTTTGCATCCCTTATCGAAAATTTGAAAAAGGACAACAAATAAAATCCAATTATAATGATACTATCAATTCTATTAATTATCGTTTGCGGCCTTTTAATCCTTGTGGTTTTAATGCAAAACTCTAAAGGCGGTGGAATTTCAAGTCAGTTTGGCGCTGCTACTCAAATTATGGGTGTACGCCGTGGAGCCGATGTAATTGAAAAAGCAACATGGACTTTAGCCATTCTATTGTTGGTGTTTAGTTTATTAATGACACCAAAAACCGGAGTATCCAGCGATACTTCAAGCAATCCTACCGAGTCAGTTACCCGTAAAAAAGCTGCGGGTGCGGTAATGCCACAGCAAGCTCCTGCGCAACAACAGCAGCAGCCTCAGGCACAACCTGCGGGTAATCCCTAAATGATAAGTTAAAAATTATTGAAACCGCTCTATAAACAGGGCGGTTTTTTTTTGAGCGAGGCTTAATAAATTGGTTAATTTTACGGCAGATTATGCATGTATTCAAGTTTGGCGGTGCATCGGTAAAAGATGCGGAAGCGGTTAAAAACGTAGCTGAGATTCTGAAAAAATCCGCTACCAAAGAAACCATTGTTGTGATATCGGCGATGGGAAAGACAACTAACGGTCTGGAAGAACTGGTCAAAGCATTTTTTAATAAGACGGGTGGGGCGGAATCGGTTCTGCAAAAAATACGAACGTATCATTTCGATATCGTAAAAGACCTTTTCCCCAATAAAAATCATCCGGTTTACAATGAAATTGAAAATTCTTTTGTAGAGATAAACTGGATCATTGAAGATGAGCCTTTACCGGATTATAATCAGGTGTACGATCAGATTGTTTCCATGGGCGAGATTATATCAACTAAAATTATCGCTGCTTATTTAACCGGAAAAAGTTTAAAAAATAAATGGCTGGATGTGCGTGGGGTTATTCAAACCGACAACACTTACCGGGAGGGAAAAGTGAATTACGAATTGAGCGAGCAATGCGTAAAATCAGAATTAATTCCTTTATTCAAAGAAAATAAAATAGTGGTAACACAAGGCTTCATTGGTGGAACTTCAGAGAACTTCACAACTACTTTAGGAAGGGAAGGATCAGATTACACAGCGGCTCTACTTGCGTACTTTACAGATGCGGAAAGCGTGACGATTTGGAAAGACGTTCCGGGGGTTTTAAATGCCGACCCAAAATGGTTTAAAAACACCAAAAAAATTGATGAATTAACGTATCACGATGCGATTGAATTCACCTATTATGGCGCCACTGTTATTCATCCAAAAACCATCAAGCCTTTACAGAATAAGAACATACCGCTATATGTAAAATCTTTTTTGAAATCCGATGATACCGGAACTCTCATTCAGGGAACGGAAAAGCGTTTTTCAATGCCCAGCTATATCTTCAAAATCAATCAACTTTTAATTTCTATTCAACCCAAGGATTTTTCGTTCATCGGGGAGGGAAATCTAAGCATGATTTTTAGTCTTTTCGACAAGTATGCATGCAAAATCCATCTAATGCAGAATTCGGCAATAAGTTTTTCGGTTTGCATTGATGAAGAAGGTGAAAAAACGGATCGTTTGATACAGGATTTACAAAGCGAATTCAAGGTACTTTATAATTCCGGTCTGGAGTTATTAACCATCCGCAATTACGATCAGGAAACGATAGAAAAACTCATCGAAAATAAGTCTATTTTGATGGAACAAAGAAGCAGGAATACTGTTCAGATGGTTTTGTCAAATAATTAGGTATTTAGAATAAATCTAAATAACCGATTTTTTTAACAAAATATAGATAACCGCGTTTGTTTTTTAAAATTCTTTAACTAATTTAGTGCCCTAAGTATGCCCGGTTTTTGGCCTGGTAAAAAATTAAAAAGACAAATATGAAAAAACTAATTACAAAAGTTGTTGTGGCATTGGCCGGCTTCTCTAGTGTTTTAATGGCTCAGCAAGACCCTCAGTTCACTCAGTTTATGCATAGTAAATTGATTTACAATCCTGGTTATGCAGGAACAAGTAATGCAATTTGCGCGAACCTTTTATACCGTCAGCAATGGGTTAATTTTGAAGGCGCACCTCAAACCGGTTTGTTAAGTTTTGATATGCCTGTTTTGCCTTATTTGGGCGTTGGTGTTAACATCATGAATGATGAAATCGGTGCTCAGAAAACTTTTTTTGCACGTGCTGCTGTATCGTATAACAAACCATTAGGCCAAGGCCGTTTAGGTTTGGGTATTGATGTGGGGATGTTACAAATGAAAATCAATTCAACCTGGATCGCTCCTGAACCAGGTAAAGATGATGCTTCGATTCCGGGTTACAATGCAACCGGCAGTCAGGTTACAAACCCTAACTTAAGTAAAGTTTCTTACGATTTGGGCTTTGGTGCTTTTTATCAAATTCCGAACAAAATGTACATCGGTTTATCTTCTACCCACTTACCGGCTCAAACCATTAAGGGTCAGAACGAAATCAAGTTTAACATGGCTCGTCACTACTACTTAGTGGCAGGTTATGTATTTGCAATTAACCCACGTAACGATATTGGCGCTAACTTAAAAGTTAAGTCCGATGCCGCTACTACTCAATTAGATATTAATTTAACATATGAGTACGATAAATTCTTCTGGTTAGGTGTTTCTTACCGTATGGAAGATGCAATCGCCCCTATGTTAGGCGTTAGATTGTTAAAAGATAAAGCTTTAAAGATTGGCTATTCTTATGATTACACGATGTCTAAAATTAAAGGCTATACATCTGGTACTCATGAAATTATGATAGGGTATTGTATGACTCAAAAGAAGACAAAACCTACTGTATATGGCAACGTTAGGTTCTTAGATTAATAATATTGTAACCTTTTTAAGAAACTATCGTTAAAACCTCTTTACCAGCTTTTGTTAACAATTTGTTAATAACGTACATTTGTAACTAAAAGAAGGTAATAAGGTTATAAACTAAAAGAACAATTATGAAAAAACTCTTGGTATTAGCTTCTTTTATTGCAGTCGTAACAGGTTGTAATAAGAAAACCGGTGAGTTGATGGGTGTTGGTGGCCGTGAACCATGGTTCCAACCCGATCCTTACGGTACCCTTTGGATCCCGATGGGAAGCTATCACATGGGCCCTAGCGACGAAGAAACCCCTATGGCGCATACCGCCAAGTCCAAAATGGTTTCCGTTCAGGCTTTCTATATTGACGACTCCGAGATTTCAAATAATGAATACCGCCAATTCGTATATTGGGTGAAAGACTCAATCGCCCGCCAATTATTAGCTCACGGTTCTAACCCTGAAGCTGAAGAATTTGGTATTACTCAGGAAGACTTCTTGGATGTATGGCCTGTTTATAAAGGTGATAATAACCTTCAAGACCCATACTTAAATTGGGAAAAGAACATTAACTGGGATAGTCCGGATGAAGATTACCGTGCCGATTTACAGCCAATGTACTTACCTGAGGTAGAACGTTTCTACAATCGTAAGGAAATTGATACCCGTAAATTAAATTATGAGTATTACAGAATTGATATCCGTTTAGCGGCTTCTAAATCTAACCGTTTCATTCCTCAAAAGTCTCCCGATATTCAGGATGCAGCTCATGAGTACAAGAAAGCCGACTATATGAATGGCGTTGTATTAAACGACGGTCAGAATAACGCTCCCGGTTCTCCATCTACTCCAGTTGGTGATCCCGGCAAGGACGCAAAGACTTTAGGTACTTATAATGTAAAAGATCAGGTTTCTGTTGGTCAAGGTAACTATGTTCCACGCGAGCGTAAAGGTGTTGACCGTTCAGCCTTCATTATTAAAGACATTATTAATGTGTATCCTGATACTTTAGCATGGGTACATGATTATACTTATTCATTTAATGAACCAATGACTAATATGTACTTCTGGCATCCGGCATATGATCAATATCCGGTTGTTGGTATTACTTGGAAACAGGCACGTGCATTCTCGATCTGGCGTTCGTTATTATTGAACAACTATTTGATGGGTACTGGTCAAACCATTGTTAACGATTTCCGTTTACCAACTGAATCAGAGTGGGAAAGAGCGGCACGCGGTGATCTTGACTTATCACCGTATCCTTGGGGAGGTCCTTATATCCGTAATGCCCGCGGTTGTTTCTTAGGTAACTATAAACCAATGCGTGGTTCTTATATTGATGACGGTGGTTTCCACTCGGTATATATCTACTCTTATAACCCTAATGATTTCGGTTTATATTGTATGGCCGGAAACGTATCGGAGTGGACCAGTAATGCTTTTGATGAATCAGCTTACGACTTTGATCACGACTTAAACCCTGATTACTTATACGAAGCGCAGGATAAGGATGCGAACGTATTAAAACGTAAAGTAATCCGTGGAGGAAGCTGGAAAGATATAGGTTACTACTTGCAAACTTCATCCCGTACTTATGAATATCAAGATACTGCTAAATGTTATGTAGGATTCCGTAACGTAATGACTTATTTAGGTCGTTCGAAAGGGGATGATATTTAATCTTTGGCATTAACAACAAACAGAAAACACAAACAAACACTAACTAACAAACACTAACTAACTAACACAAAAACAGCTATGAGCCACAAACTCCCTAAATTAAAAGGATTTAAGAAATTCATGCATATGGCCACCTGCCTTGGAGCATCGGTGGTAATCCTCGGTGCATTATTTAAAATCATGCACTGGCCAGGTTCTGGTCCAATGCTTATCGTAGGCCTTGGTACTGAAGCCTTATTATTCGCATTATTTGCTTCTGACGTTCCACATGAAGAATACGATTGGTCATTAGCTTACCCTGAATTAGGTGGGATGGGCGTTCAAGATGGTGATGGACACAGCGATTTACCTATCTCTAATCAACTGGATAATTTATTAGAAGATGCAAAAATTGGCCCTGCTTTAATCGAAAGCTTAAGCAAAGGAATGCATTCGTTAAGCGATACAGCAGGTAAAATGTCTGATATCAGTAATGCAACAGTTGCTACTAACGAATACGTTGACAGTGTTAAATCTGCTTCAAAAAGCGTTAGCGATTTAGCTGGTACATATAGAGCAGCAGCTTCTACAATGGAAAGTCTTGCCAGTGCAAATGACGCCAGTACTTTAATTGGTGAATCATTAAATAAAGTTTCTAAAAATTTAGGCGCATTAAACGCAACTTACGAACTTCAATTACAAGGTTCAAAAGAGCATTTAGATGCTACCAATAAGTTTTATGATGGTTTAAATGGTTTAATGAAAAACCTTCATGATTCAGTTGATGATACTAAAACGTATCGTCAGGAAATGTCTAAATTGTCTTCTAACTTAACATCATTGAACCAGATTTATGGTAATATGTTAAGCGCTATGAAGGCGTAATAAAATTTTATTAATTATTAGTTGAAGAATGGTGTAACCTTATACCACTCTTCAGTTATAATTAATGATACAATTAATTTAAAATTATTCACTTTAAATATTTTAGAAAATGAGTGGTGGCAAAGAAACCCCGAGGCAGAAGATGATTGGTATGATGTATCTCGTACTAACGGCTCTTCTGGCTATGAACGTATCAAAACAGATCTTACATGGATATATTGTGGTGAACGAGAGTATGGAGCACAGTAAGGAAAATCTTACTGAGAACAACAAACGGATCACTGAGGCGTTTTTAGCGACTATCAATGGTAATGCTGGTGCAAAACCATATTATGATGGAGCTATTGAAGCGCAAAAACAGTTAGAAGATATGGTAAAATATCTTGAAGTTATCAAATCGAATGTTATCGCTAAAACTGAGAAGTTCGAGAATGCTGCTTCCGGTGACACTGCAAAACTGCGTTACTTAGATGCAATTGATAATTACGATATCCCTTCTCACGAATTAATCGGAAGTGATGCCGCAACTCCTGAGAACAAACCTCTTTCTGCATTAGAAATGAAGGATAAGTTTACCAAGCTGCATAATAGTTTAATTTCCTTGATGGACAATATGCAAAAAAACCCTAAGTCAAAATTATTAGATGATGACTATAAAGGTTTAAAGCGTAAAATCGGAGGTTTAAAGCCAATCGATTCAGGTGCTGAAGATGATGGGTTAAAAATGACATGGGAGGTTGAAAACTTCTATCACTTACCAATGGCTGCGGTAGTTTGTAACATAAACAAAATGCAGGCCGACTTAAAAAACGTTGAGGCAGAAATGCTTCAGGTTCTTGCAGGTGCTTCAGGTAAATTGGCTATTAAATTCGACCGATTAGCTGCAAAAGTAATTGCACCTTCTTCTTATATTCAATCCGGTCAACCTTACATTGCTGACGTATTCTTAGCTGCGTCTTCTTCTCAATTACGTAAAGAAGATATGGAAGTATTATTAGGTTCAGATTCTCTTTCTAAAGGAGCAGGCGGAACACAAGTTCCTATTGAAAGCGGTATGGGTAAAGTAAATATTCCTACAGGCGGACAAGGCGACCAGACTTTAAGTGGCGTAATTAAATTCAAAAAGCCGGACGGTACTTTTGACTTCTTCAATTTTAGCGCTCCTTATACAGTTGCTGCTCCTGCGGTAGCGGTTGCTGCTGAAAAAATGAATGTAATTTATATTGGTGTTGATAATCCTGTTTCAGTTTCGGCTGCTGGGGTTGCACCGGGTAACTTATTAGTGAATTTAAGCGGTTGCGGTGCTACTAAAACAGGTGGTGCAGGTGGAAAGTTTATTGTAAGAGCTACATCTCCTGGAACTATGCAGGTAAGTGTGTCAGCTAAAACCAAAGAGGGTACAAAACCTCAAGGTAAACCAACACCTTTCCGTGTTAAGAAAATTCCGGATCCAACTCCTAAATTAGGTGGTAACTTAATTCAGGGTATTGCTGATATCAAAAAATTAAACCTTGCTTCAATTGCGGGTGTGGGTGCTGAGGTTCCTGGATTTGACTTCGACGTTAAGTTCCCTGTAATCAGTTTCATTTTCTCGGCGAACGTAAAAGGAAATTTAAAAGAGTTTACTTGTAATGGTCCGAACTTATCTCCGGAAGCAAAACAAGTATTACAATCTTTAGGAATTGGTGGTAAAGCTTATTTTGAAGATATCAAGGTTAAAGCACCTGATGGAAGTATCAGGAAAATTGCCACAGCTTCATTAAAAGTAAAATAAAAAACATATGAACAGAGCTATTCAACTATTTATTGTGTTCTGCTTTGTAGCAGCATTTAACATGCATGCACAGCCTGGTGTATTTCAACCGGGTGATTACAAAGATGGTATTTACGATAAAGAAAATACCGTTAGCAGACGTTATATTCCTTACACACATCTCCGCGAAGGTGATGTAGCCTGGGAAAAACGCGTATGGCGTGATTTGGATATGCGCGAAAAAATTAATCAGCAACTTTATTATCCTACAGATATTTTAGTTAGCCGTATTTCTTTCTTCCAGTTATTAGCAAAATACATCTTAACCGGCAAAATCATCGCTTTCGCTGAAGAAGAGTTTTTGATTCCAATGGAAGGCTCTGTTATTAAAGACAAATTAAAGAAATGCGACTCCATTAAAGAATCAAGTTTTGATGCTGAGGGTAATGAAATTATTACATCACGCTGGAATTGTGACTCTACTTCAATTTACCGCGAGGTTATTAAGTACCGCTTAAAAGAAGACTGGTTTTTTGATAAACAAAAATCAGTATTGGAAGTTCGTATTTTAGGTGTTGGCGCTTATCAGTATGTAGAAGAAAAAGAAGCGTACAAAGAATTGTTTTGGGTGTATTTCCCGGCTTGCCGTCCTTATTTGGCACAGCACGAAGTATTTAATCCTAAGAACGACTCAGAGCGCCGTTCATTCGAAGACATTTTCTGGAAAAGACAGTTCTCAAGTAAAGTACATAAAGAAACTAACGTATGGGACAGGCAAATTGACCAGTACGCACGTGGTATCGATGCCCTTTTGGAATCTGACCGTGTGAAAAACGACATTTTCAAATGGGAGCACGATTTGTGGCACTTTTAAATTGTTGTTAGTGTAAGTTTATCCCGAAGCCGAAAAGCTTCGGGATTTTTTTTGCCGGCATATTTGCAAGGAAATATATTGTTATTCGTCTTATTCATAAAACCTGCATGAAAAGAATTTCAGTTACTATATTACTTCTTTCTATTCTAAGCATTAGTCTTTCCCAAAAAATAAACTGGCAGGCTTGGGGAGAAAGTGCTTTTAAAACAGCTAAAAATCAGCATAAACCTGTTTTTCTTGATGTAGGTACCGAGTGGTGCACAGCCTGTAATTTAATGGAGGAAAACACTTATACCGATACTGCCGTTATCGGGATCATAAACAGGAATTTTATTCCAATTAAAGCTGACGCAGAAGCACAGCCTGATGTTGGTGCCCGTTTTTTACAATGGGGCTGGCCGGCATTAATTTTTTTGGATTCGGAGGGTAATCAATTAATGGCTATTCAAGGTAACAGAAGAGCGGGAGTGTTTACTGAAATTCTTAATGATTTTTTAGTTCGCTATAAAGCAGGAAAAATAAGCATTCAGGATAATAATTTTTTCTCTCCTGAACCGCCCGATAATTCTGACCTCACAAAAATATTTAACCGCGCGAATAATCAATTGCATTATTATTACGATTCATTATATGCAGGCTGGGGTTACCAATTAAAAATTCCGCTTTACCAGCCGGTAGAGTATAGTTTCTGGGCCGCGAAAACTCAAAAGAAACCATACGAAAAGCAAAAGGCGCTTAAATCATTAACTAAATATGCGCAGGTGAGTGACCGTGTTTGCGGCGGGGTTTATTTTGGTTGTTCATCAGGCAGAAGCTGGAAAGGTGCAGCTCCCGAAAAACGAAGCGAATATCAGGGAGGGGTTTTACACAATTACGCAGAAGCGTATTTAGCAACGGGAGATGTGAAATGGCTGAACGAAGCGAAACTTATTAAAAAATATTTATTGGAAAACATGCTTTCTAAAGATGACAGTTTGTTTTATAACAGTCAGGAAGAGTATTTAAACATAAATGGAAATCCTCCGGACATGCCACCTGAAAAATATTTTACTTTAACGGCAGAACAGCGCGCTAAATATGGTTTTCCGCCAATAGATAAAACTATTTACACCGATATTAATTTCCGTATTGTAAAAGGTTTTGTGAAGTTATATGAAGCCACACAAAATCTGGAAGACTTAAATATTGCGGTTTGTATTGCAAAAAAAATCCTTTCAAAATCACAAATGAAAGAAGGCTGGTTTAAATCTGTAATTGAAAATAAAAATACAGTTACTCGTATGCGCGAATTACCAAGTGATTCAGCGCAAAAAACGGTTCTGTATTTAAAGCCGCAAACGCATTCAGGAATCGCCATGCTGGCTTTGTATCAATATACCAACGACAGCACTTGGTTAATGCATTGTAAAAAATTGAATGTAGCAGTAAATAAAGAACTATTTGATAAAGAAAATGGTGGATATTATTCTACCAATTACGCCCCCATGGCTTTGGGCGGGAAAAAGACTTTCACTAAAGTTTTAGTAGAGAATGCTTTGTTTGCGCGTTTCTTAATTGAATTAAGCGATTTAACGGGGGAAGAAAGCTATTTAAAATGGGCTGAAGGCGCTATCCGTTCGGTGAGTGCCGATAAAATGGTTGAGAATGAAGAACGTTTAATTGCCGATTATGTTTTGGCGATCGATAAATTAAGAAAACAACATTTAGTCTTTAC
>JAHEYE010000084.1:0-3191 GCA_023251695.1 Sphingobacteriaceae bacterium
TCAGGTAATTTCTGTTAACGGAGGATTGTACAGTTAGTGAATTGTTGAGTTCGTGAAGTTTGAAGTTATTAAAAAAATCATAATTTTACCTCACAAAATCAACAACTCACCAACTCATAATTAAAAAAATGAACAGAGTAGTTATTACAGGAATAGGAATTTGGTCTTGTCTCGGAAAAAATTTAGAGGAAGTTAAAAATTCGTTGTTCGAAGGCAAATCAGGTATCGGATTTATTCCCACAAGAAAAGAAATGGGTTACCGTTCTGCATTAAGCGGTATTGTTGAGCGTCCGCAATTAAAAGGAATTATCGATCGGAGAATGCGCGTTGGTATGCACGAGCCTGCCGAATATGCATTTATGGCTACTGATCCTGCTTTGAAAATGGCCGGTATGGACATGGATTTTTTAGAGAAGAACGAAGTTGGTATTATTTATGGTAATGATAGCGTAGCAAAAGCAACTATGGAAGCTATTGATATTATAAAGGCAAAAAAAGATACTATGCTTTTGGGTTCAGGCGCAATTTTCCAAACCATGAACTGTACGGTAACCATGAACCTCTCCACCATGTATAAATTAACAGGCATAAATTATACTTTATCGGCGGCTTGCGCCAGTGGTTCGCACTCTATTGGCATGGGTTATTTAATGATTAAGTGGGGATTGCAAAACCACATCATTTGTGGCGGCGCACAGGAAACAAACGATTATACTTTCGGGGCTTTCGACGGATTAAGCGCATTCTCTGTGCGTGAGAATGAACCAACAAAAGCTTCCCGTCCCTTCGATAGAGACCGTGATGGATTAATTCCAAGCGGAGGTGGAGCCACCGTTATATTAGAAAGCCTGGAATCGGCGCAAAAACGCGGTGCAAAAATATTAGCAGAGGTTGTTGGCTACGGATTTTCGTCCAACGGCGATCATATTTCCAATTCAAATGCTGATGGTCAGGTGCGCTCTCTTTCATTGGCTTTAAAAGATTCGGGTTTAGCTGCAAAAGACATTGATTATATTAATGCTCACGCTACATCTACGCCCGGTGGCGATAAAGTTGAGGCACAGGCCCTAAATCAGTTGTTTGGTACTTGCAAAACCCCTGTAAGTTCCACAAAATCAATGACTGGCCACGAATGCTGGATGGCAGGTGCCAGCGAAATCGTTTATTCACTTCTCATGATGGAGAACGATTTTATTGCCCCTAATATCAATTTTGAGAACCCCGACGAAGATTCAGCCAAGCTAAATATCATTGCTAAAACCAAGCAACAAGCGGTAAATACCGTATTATCAAATAGTTTTGGTTTTGGGGGCACAAATTCTACCTTGATAATCAAGAAATTTGTATAAATTTGCCCTTTATTTGAATTTTTTGACATGACTAAGGAAGAAATTATTGGAAAATGCATGGCCTTTTTTACCGAAGAATTTGAGGTAGATGGTTCTAAAATAAGCGGCGACGCAAATCTACGTGAGACTTTGGATTTGGATAGTTTAGATTATGTTGATTTGGTTGTTGTTATCGAAAGCAATTTTGGTTTTAAAGTAAAAGGCGAAGATTTCGTCAACATTCACACCTTCGACGATTTTTATAATTACTGTTTCACTAAGATTCAGGAAAAAGCTAAAGAAGTAGCTTAAATTTACTTATCCTTTTTAAAAAGGATATCATGAAAAATCAATCTCCCCAATGGGACGGCCAATCGAAAGCCAAAATCTTAGGCTATAAGATCTTTGTTTTTTTTCTGAATACTTTCGGACTTTCGCCTACTTATTTTTTTCTCCGAATTGTTTCTACTTACTATTTTTTCTTCAGCAAACCCAATAAACACATCCGTGAATATCTGAAAACAGCTCACGGTTATTCTAAGTCGAAAGCGTTTTGGGCGGTTTATAAAAACAATTATTTATTCGGACAAACACTTTTGGATAAAGTGGCCACTATGGCAGGCGTAAAAACAAAATTCGAAATCATTCATGAAAACGGACATGTGCTTGATAAAATTGCTGAGCTTGGAAAAGGCGGAATTTTAATTAGCGCTCACACCGGTAACTGGGAAATCGCAGGGCAAGGTCTGAACCGCTTAAATACCGGTTTTAATATTTTGATGTATGAGAATGAAAAAGCCAATATTAAAGATTACATGAATGAAGTAATGACCAAAAAGAAAATAAAGGTTATTGCTATTAACGAAGAAACAAAAAGCCATATTATTGAACTTCACAAAGCTTTTTCAAATAACGAATTATTAGTGATGCACGGTGACCGTTTCCGTGAAGGAACAAAAACTTTAACCGCAAATTTCTTCGGAAAACCGGCTAAATTTCCCGCCGGACCTTTTATTATGGCCGCCAAATTCGGGGTACCTTTATGTATTGTATTTGCTAATAAAACCAATTCTCATACTTATAACTTCTATTCTACCGAACCGATTCAGGTGAACCGTGCCAGAGGCGAAAAAGAGGTCGAAGAAGCCTGTAAAATGATGCTGGAAAGGTATGTTTCAGAGCTTGAAATAAGGGTAAAACTATATCCACACCAATGGTTTAATTACTATAACTTTTGGGCTCAGTAAATTCCACAAATTTTTTCGCTCATACAGCGCATTTCCGCTCCCAAAATACCTCCTTTCACAGACGAATATTTCTTCAGTATTTACTTGGAATTGCTGGTTTATTTTTACATATTTGAAAGCTTTAAAAAAGACATTTTTATCACCTAAAATAACTAAAACTTTTTGCTTTGAAACCAACCGACATTAAAGACCCGGAATATTTCCACAAAGTTGTGGATTGTCAGTATGCATGTCCGGCACACACCCCTGTTCCCGAATACATCCGCTTAATTGCGGCCGGAAAATATACCGAGGCGTATATGATTAATTGGGATTCCAACGTATTCCCGGGGGTATTGGGTCGCACCTGCGATCGTCCTTGCGAACCTGCATGCCGTCGCGGACGGGTGGATGAAGAACCCGTTGCTATTTGCCGACTTAAACGAGTTGCTGCTGATAATGCAGATAAAGACGATGTAAAAAATTTAATGCCGCAAGGTCCTTTCAAAGCGAATGGTAAAAAAGTTGCTTTAATTGGTGCGGGTCCTGCCTCATTAACTGTTGCACGTGATCTTGCTCCATTAGGATACGAAATACATTTGTATGATGAACAGAAAAAAGGCGGCGGGTTTATGCG
>JAHEYE010000084.1:3291-11948 GCA_023251695.1 Sphingobacteriaceae bacterium
GTAATTACTGCAGTAGCTCACGGTCATCAGGCTGCTGTCTCTATAAATAATTTATGTCAGGGCATTGATTTGAATAAACGCCTTGATCCAATGGTGAATCTGGTTAGCGCGAAAATGGGAATTCACGAGTGGAGTTATGATAGTGAGGTAGCAAGTGATTTAAGGTACAAAGTACCGCAAGCCGATAAAAAAGTAACGCTTACCAATAGAAAAAAAGAAGTTGAATTAGGCTTTGATCCGTTAACCGGATTTAAAGAAGCTGAACGTTGTTTAAATTGCGACGTACAAACCGTTTTTACAGAATCAAAATGTATTGAGTGCGATGCCTGTATGGATGTTTGTCCAACTGCATGTATCACCTTTACCGATAATACTGAAGAAGAAAGCGACTTACGTAATTTATTAAAAATGCCTGCTAAAAATAAAACACAGGATATTTACGTATCGGATATACTTCCTACAAAACGCGTGATGGTAAAAGACGAGAACGTTTGTTTGCATTGCGGTTTGTGTGCTGAACGTTGTCCGACCTCAGCATGGGATATGCAAAAATTCTTCTATAACGTAACTAAAACACACACAGGATGTCAAAAAAATTAAAGAAAAAAATAGTTAAGAAAGCGACAAAAAAGGTAGCGAAGAAAGCAACGAAAAGTGTGAGTAAAAAAGTTGCAAAAAAATCTAACACTAAAAAAGTTGCGAAGAAGGCTGGCCTTAAAGTGGTAAAGAAATCGGTTGTTGAAAGCAAAAGTAAAGTAAACGATTTTGTGATTCGCTTTGCAAATGTAAACGGAACAGGTTCGGCAAGTGCTAACTTTTTATTTACAAAGGCTATTTTCAGGATGGGAATTCCTGTTACACCAAAAAATATTTTCCCTTCAAACATTCAGGGCTTACCAACCTGGTACGAAGTTCGCGTAAGTGAAAAAGGTTATTTAGGTCGCCGCGAAGGAATTGATTTGATGGTTGCCGTTAATCCGCAAAGTATGCTAAGCGATGTTAATGCTGTAAAAAAAGGTGGCTATTTTTTATACGACAGTTCTAAGACTCTACATTCTCAATACATCCGTAACGATATTAATTACATTGGTATTCCGCTCATGCAAATGTGTAACGAAGCTTACACCGATGCACGGCAACGTCAGTTATTTAAAAACATCGTTTACGTTGGGGCATTAATTGCTTTATTAGATATTGAATTTTCTGTTTTTGAAGGACTATTAGCAGAACAGTTTAAAGGAAAAGAAAAATTAATTCCGTCGAACGTAAAAGCATTACAATTAGGAATTGATTATGTTAAAGCAAATTTCAAATATCCATTAGACATTCGTGTTGAACGACGCAACTTAGTTAAAGATTGGATTTTAATGGAAGGAAATGCAGCTTGTGGTTTAGGTGCAGTTTATGCCGGTGCAACTTTTGCAGCATGGTATCCGATTACTCCTTCCACTTCTGTTGTAGAAGGTTTCAGCGAATTCGCTGCTGAATTCAGAACAGATAAAGTTACAGGTAAAAAAAATGTAGCCATTGTTCAGGCTGAAGATGAATTAGCAGCAATCGGAATGGCAATTGGTGCAAACTGGAATGGCGCACGTTCTTTTACTGCAACAAGCGGGCCCGGTTTATCATTGATGAATGAATTTTTAGGTTTAGCTTATTTTGCTGAAATACCTGTTGTGTTAGTGGATGTTCAACGTACAGGTCCATCAACAGGAATGCCAACAAGAACACAGCAATCCGATGTTTTAGAAGCTGCGTATGCATCACACGGTGATACAAAACATGTTTTAATATTTCCTTCAACTCCTAAAGAATGTTTTGAAATGACAGCCGATTCATTTGATTTAGCTGAAGAATTACAAACTCCGGTAATCATAATGACCGATCTTGATTTGGGAATGAACGATCACATGTCTCCTCCATTAAATTGGGATGACAAACGTGAATATAAAAGAGGAAAAGTTTTAGATGCTGAAATGCTTGAAAAAATTGAAAAATTCGGTCGTTATCTTGATGTAGATAAAGATGGAATCACTTACCGTACAATTCCGGGGACACATCCATCTAAAGGTTCATTTTTTACAAGAGGAACTTCCAGAGATGAATATGCCGTTTATACAGAAGACAGCGGATCATATCAGCGCAACATGGACAGATTGATAAGAAAGTGGAATACCGCAAAAAAAATGGTACCTGCCCCGCATGTTTATCAAAAATCAAATCAATCTGAAAACGGAATTTTATTTTTCGGAACATCAGAATACGCTGCTGAAGAAGCAATGGATATTTTAAAAGAACAGGGAAAACCTGTTGATGCGATTCGTATTAAGTCATTCCCATTCAGTAAAGCGGTTGAAGATTTTATTAATTCGCACAAACGCATTTTTGTTATTGAACAAAACCGTGATGCTCAAATGAGAAGTTTACTGATGATTGAATTAGGAATTAATCCTTCTAAATTAATTTCAGTTTTAAATTATAATGGATTACCAATTACAGCCGATAATATTCTAGGACAAATTGCAAAAAATTTATCAGGTTCTAAAAAATTAAAAAAAGCTTAATATGAGTTACGTTAGACCAACATTCCGCCATCCCGAATTACCTAAAAATAAACTGGGATATACAATTGACTATTACGAAGGATCCCTTTCTACACTTTGTGCGGGCTGCGGACACGATTCGATAAGCGCTGCAGTTATACAAGGCTGTTACGAAATGAATATTGAACCCCATCGTTTAGCAAAACTCTCAGGCATCGGTTGTTCATCAAAAACTCCAGCGTATTTTTTAAGTAACTCTCACGGATTTAATTCCGTTCACGGCCGTATGCCTTCTGTTGCAACAGGAGCAAACATGGCAAACCGCGATTTGATTTATTTTGGCGTTTCAGGTGATGGTGATACAGCGAGTATTGGAATGGGACAATTTGTTCACGTAATCCGTCGTAATTTAAACATGGTTTACATTGTTATGAATAACGGTTGCTATGGTTTAACGAAAGGACAAGATTCTGCAACAGCTGATGAAGGTTCGAAAAATAAAACCGGACAAGTAAATTTATTTGAATCGATTGACCTTGCAAGTTTAGCAATTGAATTAGGTGCAACTTTTGTTGCGCAAAGTTTTTCGGGTGATAAAACACAATTGGTTCCGCTTATTAAAGCAGCAATGAAACATCCCGGATTTGCATTTATAAATGTTATTTCACCTTGTGTTACTTTCAATAATAATGTTGGTTCAACAAAATCTTACGATTACGTTCGCGAACACGTTGAAGCAACAGCAACTGTGGATTTTGTTCCTCAGATGCAGGAGATCAGTGTTGAATACGGGAAAGGAAGTCATAAGCATGTAAAAATGCACGATGGTTCCCTTATAGAATTACACAAACTGGCAGAGGACTGGAATCCGTTAGACAGGCAATCGGCAATGAATGCAGTTTTAAATGCGAAAGCAAAAAACGAAATTCTCACCGGGTTATTATATGTAGACCCGGATAGTCGTGATTTACATCATTTACTTCAGACTAACGACAAGCCTTTGAATTCACTTACAAAAGATGTTTTGTGTCCGGGTTCAGAAGCTTTAAAAGGTATTAATGCAGGTTTAAGGTAAGTGCCTTAATTTTAATTTTGTTTCACTAAATATAAAAACATTATGAAAGTTGGAATTCCGTCCGAAATATTTCCAAATGAGTTAAGGGTTGCTGCAACTCCAAAAACTGTTAAGCGTTTGCAAAAACAGGGCTTTGAAGTTCAAATTCAAAAAGGCGCCGGAGTTAAAGCGAACTTTTCAGATAAAGAATTTGAAGAGGCAGGAGCTAAAATTGTAAACACAGCAGCAGATATTTACGGCACTTCCGATATTGTTCTTAAAGTAAAAGAACCTTCAGTTGAAGAAGTTGGTATGATGAAGGAAGGTTTAGTAATGCTAAGTTATTTGTGGCCTGCACAAAATCAAGATTTACTTCAAAAATTAGCCGATAAAAAAGTTAATGCAATTGCTATGGACGCGATTCCGCGTATTTCAAGAGCACAAAAAATGGACGTGCTTTCCTCAATGGCAAACATCTCAGGTTACCGCGCCGTAATTGAAGGCTCTTATCATTTCGGAAGATTTTTAAACGGACAAATTACAGCTGCCGGTAAAGTTGAACCCGCTAAAGTTTTAGTGATTGGTGCCGGTGTTGCAGGATTAGCTGCCATTGGTGCTGCTAATTCTTTAGGTGCAATTGTGAGAGCATTTGATACCCGTAAAGAAGTTGCCGAACAAATCGAATCGATGGGCGCAACATTCCTGACTGTCGAAATAAATGAAGACGGTGCAACATCTTCAGGTTACTCAAAAGAAATGAGTAAAGAATTTATTGAAGCTGAAATGAAATTATTTTCAGAACAAGCAAAAGAATGTGATATTGTAATTACCACTGCACAAATTCCCGGAAGAGCTGCTCCTAAATTATGGATGGATTATCACGTAGCCGCCATGAAACCCGGTTCTGTTATTGTGGATTTAGCTGCTTCTACAGGCGGCAACTGTGCGCTTACAAAAAACGGCGAAGTTTACACAACCGACAATGGAGTTACTATGGTTGGTAAACTAAATCAATTGCCTTCTCAAGCTTCACAACTTTACGGAAATAACTTATGTCACTTATTAGATGATATGGGTAAAAACGAAAAATGGAAAATTGATATGGAAGATGCCGTTGTATCCCGTGCAATGGTTACTTATAACGGAAAAATTAACTGGCCGCCTGCTCCACTTCCTGTTAGTCCAACAGCCGGCGGAAAAGTAAAAGTAGTTCCACCTACGGCAGAAGAACAAAAAATTTCGGATGACGCAAAAGCAAAAAAAGCAACTACTTCCATGTTTATCACCTTGGCAATAGTTGGCGGTTTATTGTTTTTAGTTGGTAAATATGCTCCATCTGAATTCATTCAACACTTCACCGTATTTGTATTGGCTGTGTTTGTAGGTTGGCAATTAATTACCAATGTGGCGCACGCTTTACACACGCCTTTAATGGCTGTAACAAATGCAATCAGCGGAATTATTGTAGTAGGTGGTTTACTTCAAACTACCGACGATATAAAAAGTCCAATGACCATTATTGCAGGTATTGCCATTTTGATCGCCAGCATAAATATTGTTGGTGGTTTCCTCGTTACTCATCGTATGTTGAAAATGTTTAAAAAATAAGACCTTATGTTTATCGTAAAAGAAATTCAAACAGCAGCCTATTTATTTGCAAGTATTCTGTTCATTTTAAGTTTAGGAGGTTTGTCCTCACAAGAATCAGCAAAACGAGGAGTCCTTTTTGGTATAATCGGAATGGCTATTGCTATTATTGCGACAGTACTTGGTGAAGGCGTATCAGGACATATTTATATTATTAGCGCCATTGCTATTGCTTCTGTAATAGGTTTAATGGTTGCCCGTAAAGTAGAAATGACATCGATGCCACAGCTCGTTGCTATCTTACATAGTTTTGTTGGATTGGCTGCAGTGTTGGTTGGGTTCGGTTCGTATTTAGATCCTAAAACGCAATTGCTTCAAGGAGCGGAACACAGCATTCACTTAGTGGAAGTATTTGTTGGTATTTTTATTGGTGCCATCACCTTTACAGGCTCCATTATTGCGTGGGGAAAATTGGATGGTAAAATACCTTCTAAACCATGGTCATTTAGCGGACTTCAAATAATGAATTTATCCTTAATGATTGCGAGTACTGTATTAGGCGTATTTTTCTGCAAAGCAGAAGGCACAAGCGGAATGCTTCCATTGTTAATCATGACAGCCATTGCATCCTTCGTTGGTGTTGTATTGGTAATGGCAATTGGTGGTGGCGATATGCCGGTAGTAGTTTCTATGCTGAACTCTTATTCAGGATGGGCAGCAGCAGCAGCAGGATTTATGTTGGGTAACGATTTATTAATTGTGACCGGAGCATTAGTTGGAAGTTCAGGAGCGATTCTTTCTATGCATATGTGTCACGCGATGAATCGTTCGTTTTTCTCTGTGATTTTTGCGAATGCGACTGCATCCTCTTCACAAGGTGGAGAGAAAAAAGCTATTGAAGGTGAAGTAACAGCATTGAACCACGAAGAAGTTGCAGCATTATTAAAAGAAGCAAAGTCAGTTGTTATTGTTCCGGGTTACGGAATGGCTGTTGCGAAAGCTCAGTACCCCATTTACGACATGGTTCAAACATTACGCAAAGCAGGAAAAAATGTTCGTTTCGCAATTCACCCCGTGGCAGGTCGTTTACCGGGACATATGAATGTATTATTAGCAGAGGCAAATGTACCTTACGATATTGTATTGGAAATGGATGAAATTAATGAAGATATGCCGAGTACAGATGTGGCAATGGTAATCGGAGCGAATGATGTTGTGAATCCAAGTGCACAAGATGATCCGGCAAGTTCAATTTATGGAATGCCCGTAATAGAAGTATGGAAAGCTGAAAAAGTTATTATTATGAAACGTTCTATGTCTGCCGGTTACTCAGGTGAAGACAATCCTTTGTTCTACAAACCAAATTCAGAAATGCTTTACGGAGATGCGAAAGTAAGTGTTGAAAAACTTTTAGGCTTCTTAAAAGCATAATTCTTTAATAATAACTGCAACCCAGACTTAACCGTCTGGGTTTTTTCTTTTAATGACAGATGCCTTAAAAAAATATCTCCTTATTGGGGCCGCTTCGCTGGCACTTGCTGTTTATGTTTTTATTGAAGCGCAAGGCCGCGGTGATTTGTTTATTTATCTTTCGGCATCTACTGATTTATTCAACGGTGAAAATATTTTTGAAAAAACTTATCTCGATGGTTACCATTATTTTTATTCAGCTCTTTTCGCCATTTTCTTAAAACCGTTCACTTATTTGCCGATGCCGGTTTGTAATGCCCTTTGGTTGGGAGCCAATTTATTTTTTGTATTCCGGATTTTTACGCTCATTAAAAATTTGTTGCCACTTCACGATTTTACAAAAAACGAATTAATGGGATTACGGATTGGCGGATTTCTTTTTTCGCTCCGTTTCATTCACGAAAACCTGCATTATCTGCAAATAACAATTCTTATTCTCTACCTTAGTTTACAGGGCATACAATTGGTTTTTTCGAACAAGCCAAAACCTTTCTGGGGTGCTTTGCTTATTGCTTTAGGAATAAATATTAAATTGTTGCCATTAGTATTAATACCCTATCTTTTTTACAGGGGCTTTTTTAAAGCAGCACTTTATATTATCGGAATTTATGTTGCTATGCTTTTTTTACCTGCTTTGGTTATTGGCTGGGAACAAAATCAAATGCTTCTTTCAACCTGGGCTCATCTTATTAATCCTTTAAATTCAAATCATGTTTTGGATGCTGAGGAAAGAAGCTTTCACGGACTCTCCACTTTATTTTCTGTTTTGTTTGTTGAGAATCCCGGAGACTCTCATGCCCTTCTTCTTAAACGTAACATCGCTAACATGTCGCTGGAGCAGCTCAAATTGTTTTTAAATATAGTGCGCTGCGTTTTAATTTTATTTACTTTTTATTTTTTAAGGAGTGCGCCTTTCAAACAAGCTCCCGGATTAAAACACCGTTTTTGGGAATTGAGTTACGTGTTGTTACTTATTCCGCTAATTTTCCCACATCAGCAGCATTACGGATTTTTATTTATTTGCCCGGCTTTTATTTTTTGTTTGTATTATTTCATTCAAAACCGGAAAACACTTTCAAGAGGCAAATATTATTTTATGATGTGTTCGGGAATTTTAATTTACCTGCTCTGCAACCTGAAATTAATTTTTGGGAATTACAACGAATACTACGAGCATTTTAAAATACTCACTTTCGGTGCCTTGCTGTTAATGGTATTGCTATCTGTTTGCATGCCGAAAGAAACTCCAGCTACCTAAGTAAATTAATGTGTCCGTAATGTACTTCCTCACGGTGCGTCACTTCATTAAATAAAGTAATCATCCATACGTAGGTGTCCGATTTACAAAGCGTGCCGCCTCTTGTTCCGTTCCATCCGGTGCTTGTATCCTTGGTTACAAAAATCAATTCTCCCCAGCGGTCGTAGATCTCAAACAAATATTTTTCAACGCCAAAAACTATTGGCAGAAAAATATCATTCTTTCCGTCATGATTCCCGGGCGTAAAACTATTCGGTACCCAGAATCTGAATTCAGGAATTATATGAACAAATCTTACAGCAGTATCCTGACAACCGTAAGAGTTCATTACCGTTTGTATAACAGTATAATCGCCGGTATTCGCGTAGGTGTGAGTTGTATTTTGAACTGCACTTTGTGCACCGTCGCCAAAATCATAATTCCAGCTGGTACCTCCCGAACTTAAATCATAAAAAGTAATTTCCGGATCAAAAATTGTAGTTTCTGATGGCGTCAACGAAAAACTTGCTGAGGGCCGGGGTGTAACGGTTACCATACCGGGCACAACAAAAACACTGGTATCAAGACATCCAACCGTTGAAATAACAGACAAAGTTACATTGTAAACTCCGGAAGGTGTAAATACGTGCGTCGGGTTTTGCAGATTAGATGTTCCACCATTGCTGAATTGCCACAAATAAATTGGCGTGCCACCCGAAGTACTGTTATTAGAAAATGTTATTGTTGCGGGATCACAAAGCGTAAC
>JAHEYE010000085.1 GCA_023251695.1 Sphingobacteriaceae bacterium
ACTGTCGAAAATGTTTATAGAACCACACAGTACGAAGATTTTTCGGACCGCTTTACTAAAACATTTTACGATACGGTTTTCCCAAAAAAACAAATAAAAACATATTCTATACAGGAAGCACTAAAACTTTCAGAAAAAAAACCAAAAAAGATCTTGGTAAATATTACCGCTAATTTTTGTAACTCGTGTAAAGTACAGACTAAAACCACTTTTGTTGATACAAGTATTGCAAATTACATTGAGAAGCATTTTTACTTTGTAAATTTTGATGCCGAAAGCACTGATACGGTTGTGTACAAGCAACAAAAACATTTTAAACAAATCATCAATGGATACCCACTTCACAGTCTTTCGCATAAATTAACCAATGGGAGACTGCTGCTGCCTTCGCTTGCTGTTTTAGATGAAAAGGGAGATGTTCTTGAGGCTCTAAGTATTTACCAGCACCCGAAAAATCTGAAACCGGTCTTAATTTATTTCGGAAATGATATTTACAAAAAGAAGAAATGGACTGACTTTATCACCGAATACATGAAGCCAAAAAATAATTGATACTTTTGTTATTACATGAATACGGATAAAATAAATTACATCAACATCGGATTAATGATTGTATCGTGTATTGTGGCGTATTTTATTCCCTTCGAATTATTTTTATTTTCTTATGGTGTGCTAGGGCCCCTGCATTATTTAACAGAAATAGGATGGTTGCATAAAAAAAATTACTTCACTAAAGGTAAATACGATTTTGTTTTCCTTACTGTAATCTGTGTGGCGCTGTTCTATTATACTTTTTATCCGTCAAAAGACCGCCTATTGGTTGCGGATCTTATCGCTTTCTCTTTTTTTATTTCTATCGTATTTGTTTTTATTAAAGATTGGCTCTACCGTATTTTATTAACGGTATTAACGATAATAGTGGTAAGTGTTCTCAATAATTTTGATACTTATTTTGTTTGGATTGGAATATTTCTCCCAACCATCATTCACGTTTTTATTTTTACCTGGTTATTCATGTTATATGGTGTTCTCAAAGAAAAATCTTTTTCGGGTTTTCTGTCCATTGGCATTTTAATTCTGTGTGCTGCTTCGTTCTTTTTTGTTCAACCAAGCGGACTAAATTACGCAGTAAGCAGCACGGTAAGATCGAGCTACCAAATGTTCAATTTATTAAATTTCAACCTCATTCATCTCTTCAACATGGATTCATTACATTCGGTAAGCGAGATCTTCGAAAAAAATTCGGGTTTCGTTATCATGCGCCTCGTTGCTTTTGCTTATACTTATCACTATTTAAATTGGTTTTCCAAAACATCAATCATTAAATGGCACCAGGTTCCAAAAAAAGTGTTGATTTCAACCCTACTGCTTTGGGTGGCTTCTGTCGGGCTTTATCTGTATGATTATAATATTGGGGTACGTGCCTTATTCTTTTTAAGTTTTCTTCACGTGTTTTTGGAATTTCCCTTGAACTTTGTTTCGTTCACCGGAATCGGAAAAGAATTGGTGCTTCTTGGAAAAGGCAAACAGAATTAATCAATAACCACGCCTCTTCTTTTACAATCTTCGAGTATATCAAGAAAACGTTTAAAAGGATCTTCCGCTTTCCAAATCTGGCTATTTAAGGCAGCCCCTTTGAAGCCGTATTTAAAAGTTTTCTCGATGGTTATTTCATTAATCCCACCACGTGCGATAAACAATTTATTGGTTTTAGTAAGCGCCGTGTTAACACCTTGCTCATAAAAACCGCTATAAAATTCGTTGGTAATGTTATTATAGATAGTACCTATCAAATAATAATCGAATGCAATTTCCTCCTGATTATATACGTCCGATAATTTGCGGTAAGAACGGGTCATGACAATCTTCTTACCACTGGCTTTCAGTTTTCTGAAAAACCACCATTTAGCAAATTTCCGTGTTAAATGAACTTCAGTAAAATGAATCCCTTTAAGATTGTATTTTAAAATTAATTCATGATGGGAATGAATTATAATACGGTTTCTGAAATGTTCGGGAATGGCTTCAATGTAAGTAATTAGCTGACGGGTCGAAAAGTTTGGCTTCCGTAAATGAAGCGTTGTTAATCCCGCCTCAAAAAATTGGGTGACCATCTGAGGTTCATTATCATCTTTTTTCCCCGAAGTAATTAAAACTAATTCCATTCTTTTAAACTGTTTTTTCTATTTCCGACAATAAATATAAGTTTTTTTCCAGAGCATTACCAACTACAATAAAATTTGCACCCGCTTTAACTGCTTGTCTGGCTTTTTCTGCAGAGTCTATGCCGCCGCCTACGAATAAAGGAATGCTTATTTTTCTTTTAACAGCTTTAATCACTTTAATATTCACGTTTGTTTTGGCGCCACTACCTGCTTCAAGATAAATTGCTTTTAATCCCAATTGTTCCCCCGCCAAAGCTGTATCCGTGATTAATTTTATCGCGGAAGGCGAAAGCGATTTTGTTTTGGTCACTTTTTGAGTGGTTGAGGTCCTGTTTCCGTTAACCAGAATATAGCCTACAGGAAAAGATTTAAGTTTAAGTCTTTGAATGACAGAAGCAGCTTTTACGTGTTTACCTATTAAATATTCAGGATTCCTTCCTGAAATCAAGCTTAACAACAAAAGACCGTCGGCATTTTTACAGATTTGATTTTCATGACCGGGAAAAATGATAACAGGCTTTTTGGTATGTTTTTTGATTTTGGAAATAACCGCCGCCATATTATTTTTTTTAAGGGTGCTTCCGCCCACCAGAAAAAATGCCACTTTACTCTTGGCAGCGAGCTTAATTAATTGCGGGTTGAATTTATCAGGATCAACCAAAACAACCAATTGTGTTTTATTTTTTGTATGAATAATATTACTTAAGCTCATCAATAACGTAAACCAGCATGTAATCATCCAGCTTCTCGTAATGCAAATTAAATTTTTTCCGGAAACTATCTAAATTTATTTCACCTAAAAGAGCGCCTTCCTGATTTAGTTGAAAGGGATGAACAAATAAATGTTTGGCAAATTCCACTTCTTTTAAACCATATAATTTATAAAGTGCTTCTTTGGCAGCCCAGCAAATAATCAGTTTTTCAACATTATCCTTAGCTTCCTTCAATTCCTTTTCCGATAAAAATTTGTCTTTTATTTTTAAAACTTTATCACGAATCAATTCTATGTCAACACCTGTCTGACAATTTTTATTGCAAAGTATAACAAGCTTATCGTGAGAATGGGAAATAGAAATGTGACAAGTTTCATCTTTTAGCTCCGGTTTTCCTTCTTCATTATAGCTTAATTCAACAGTCTTATTAAACAGCTTTTCGAGCAAAAAAGCCGTTGCGTTTTTCTCTAATTCGCGCTTGGCGGTTATCTCTGTAATTGCCGAATAATCAGGTAGGTGGATTAATCCAAAACGTAAATCTTCATTTATTTTTCTAATCAAAAACAAGCTTCTTATTTATTTGAGTGTTACAAACTTATGGCTTATCTTTGTAATCCCTAAAAAATTAAACAAAATATATTATGCCAACTATGACAGCCACTAAGTTTATCCCGAACAAAGTTAAAGATATGTCTTTAGCCGAATGGGGCCGTAAAGAAATTAAATTAGCTGAAGAAGAAATGCCCGGTTTGATGGCATTACGTAAAGAATATGGTAGTTCAAAACCATTAAAGGGCGCACGTATTGCAGGTTGTTTACATATGACCATACAAACTGCGGTTTTAATAGAAACTTTAAAAGAATTAGGCGCTGAAGTAACATGGAGCTCTTGTAATATCTTCTCAACGCAAGATCATGCTGCGGCTGCAATTGCTGCTGCAGGTTATCAGGTTTATGCTTGGAAGGGCATGAATGCTGAAGAGTTTGACTGGTGTATCGAACAAACTTTATGGTTTGGTGAAGATCGCAAGCCATTAAATATGATTTTAGATGACGGTGGTGATTTAACCAATATGGTGTTTGATAAATATCCTGAATTAGCTGCTGGTATTAAAGGTTTGTCGGAAGAAACTACAACAGGTGTTCACCGTTTATACGAGCGTATGAAAAACGGAACATTATTAATGCCTGCCATTAACGTGAACGACTCGGTTACTAAATCTAAATTCGATAATAAATACGGTTGCCGCGAAAGTTTAGTGGATGCAATCCGTCGTGCTACTGATATTATGATGGCAGGTAAAGTTGCAGTTGTTGCAGGTTATGGTGATGTTGGAAAAGGTTCAGCGCAATCATTATCATCGCAAGGCGTACGTGTAATGGTAACTGAAATCGATCCGATTTGTGCATTGCAAGCTTGTATGGATGGATATCAGGTTGTGAAAATGGATAACGCTGCAAAAATTGCCGACATACTTGTTACTACAACAGGAAATAAAGATATAATCGTAGGCCGTCATTTCGAATCACTGAAACATGGCGCAATAGTTTGTAACATTGGGCACTTTGATACAGAAATTGATATGGCTTGGTTGAACAAAAACTATGGCAATACAAAAGATACTATTAAACCACAGGTTGACCAATACACGATTAAAGGCAAAAACATTATTGTATTAGCTGAAGGCCGCTTGGTGAACTTAGGTTGCGCAACCGGACATCCAAGCTTTGTAATGAGCAACTCTTTTACCAACCAAACCCTCGCGCAGCTTGAACTATGGAACAACTCTTCGAAATACGAGAAGAAAGTTTATGTATTACCAAAAATATTAGATGAGAAGGTAGCTCGTTTACATTTAGGAAAAATTAATGCTGAGTTAGATACTTTAACTAAAGAACAAGCTGATTACATCGGTGTGAAAGTTGAAGGTCCGTTTAAAACAGATCAGTACCGTTATTAATAATTAACCCCCGAAAAAGCTTCCGTCTAAGGCGGAAGCTTTTTTATTTTTAAATAAAACAAAATGAAAAAAGTAATTCTATCTGCACTTGTTGTAGTGGCTTTCACCATAACCTCATGTGGACCTACACAAAAAGATGCGTTAAAGTACAATGATGATGTTGTTGCGGTTCAAAAAGCATTAACCCCGATTCATGAAGCGTTTATTGATCAGTTGGACGGACATAATATTGATTCATTAAAATACACGCATGCAAAATTTGTTGAAAGCACAAACGCATCATTGGCTGCTTGCGAAAAAATGCAAGCTTTCGCCGATAAGCGAGAATATTTGGACGCAGCCATTTCCTATTTTAAGGTGGTAAAGGGTCTTGCTGAAAATGAAGGGAAAAGCCTTGTTGAAATAATGAGCAAAGATTCTACTCAGGTAACGGACGATGATGTTACAAAAGTTAATACTCTCGCCGAAAAATTTGATTCGGAATACGAAAAGACTTTAGCGGCAGTTCAACGGGCGCAGGAAGCATTCGCAAAAGAGTGGAAATTTGATTTGATCGAAAAGAAACAATAAGAAACCAGGAACAAGAAATAAAAATAATCCCGCTACTGCGGGATTATTTTTTTATATCATCAGAAGATTTATTTACCTTCTCTTTTAACTCATCTTTAAACACAGCTAATTTATTTAGAACTGCTCTATCATGCGATCCGATAATTTGTACAGCTAAAATACCTGCATTTTGCGCAGCATTTACGGCAACTGTTGCAACGGGAACCCCATTCGGCATTTGAACAATGGATAAAAGAGAGTCCCAGCCATCAATACTATTACTGCTTTTTACAGGAACACCAATTACAGGAAGTGGAGTTAATGAAGCTACCATCCCAGGCAAATGCGCCGCGCCGCCTGCACCTGCAATAATTACTTTTAAGCCGCGGTCGACAGCGGTTTTTGCATAATCAAACATTTTATCGGGTGTACGGTGTGCCGATACGATATCAATTTCGTAAGGAATATTAAACTTTTGTAAAATTTCGGCAGCCGCATTCATGATCGCTAAATCACTTTGACTACCCATTATAATTCCAACCAGTGGTGTGCTCATGCTACAAAGGTAATCAATTTTTAAAACATGGTATCTGAATCAAATCAGCCGGATAGAAAGCCAAAAACAAATAACATAAAACATTTATTTGATAGAAACTAACATTTACTTTATCATTATTCATTTCATGTTATATGTTTTTAATTACTTTCAGAATTATGCGTATACATGAGAAGCTTATAATCTATAAAGTCAGATTTTTAATTTGGCTCTGCAATATGGTTTTAGCCCCAAACTTTTCCTTCCAGCGGTCTGCAAGATATTCTTGTTCGGTTTGCCCTGGTGTGGGAATTAAGATCAGATCTTTTTTCCCTAACAAATGCATATCCATTAAAGTACTGTACCCGCTTCTGCAAATTATTTTTTTTGAAGAGAGAATTAATTTTTTCAATTCTACTTTCGAAGGAAAATCAAACACATCAATGTTTTTCTCCCAACTCCGAACTACCAAGTCTGAACCTCTTACAAATGCTACTTTTTTATCAGACTGCTTTACTTTTTCAAACAATGTTTTTTCCAAAACACCTCGCGCCGGTTCGGGTCCTGACAGTAAAATCAAATAATCGTACTTGTCTTTTTCTACATCAGTAATTACATCGGCCAATCTGCTTTGCGGACCAATATATTTTACGTTTTTATGGAAGGAAATATTTCCGTGTGACAATTCACCACTTAAACTTTTGCTTTCCTCTTCATAATCCGGAATCCATACTTCATTAAATTTCGAAATATAATTTTGATTAATCTTACTTCCGAAATTTTCAAAAACAGGAGCTTTTAAAAATAACTGATGTGTTATAAAAACCGAATGCACTTTATCAGAATACAAACCAAAACGGTTGTCACTAATCACAACATCAATTTTGTTTTCAGAAATAATATTCTGTAATGCTTTGTTTTCTTCTGCGATTATCTGCGAAATCCGCGGGAAACTCAAGCCAAGCTTAATCCATAAAGGAAACACCTTCGAATACTTTACATCATAAGCCGGTAAATCAATTTTTTTAAGCTCCGGAAATTCCTCATCAAAAATAAGTTTTGTTAAAGGCGTAACATCTAAAATAACATTGTTGTTTTTTAGTAATTGTTTAATAATTGGCACACTGCGAGTTGCATGACCCAATCCCCAGTCAAGGGCTCCGTAGAATATGTTTTTAACTGTGAACAACAGAGTAAAAGTAAGAATTAACTCTTAAAAAAGGCATGCGTTTAACTCACAATAAAACCCGAAGCCCGAAATAAATAACCCGAAATAAATCGTACATTTACGCTCCTTTTATTTTATTATGGAAAAAGTATTAAAAACCCTTGGTGTTAAAGAGATAAACGACGGTTGTTCTACCGGTCAAAATTGGTTCTCTGGTGGTGATGTTATTGAATCTTACAGTCCGGTTGACGGCAAATTAATTGGCAAAGTAAAATCCGCAACCCAAGCCGATTACGATAAATTAATTAATACAGCTTCAGAAGCTTTTACATATTGGAGAAATATTCCCGCACCAAAGCGTGGAGAATATGTTCGTCAGTTCGGTGATAAATTGCGTGCTAAAAAACAACCTTTAGGTGAACTTGTTTCTTACGAAATGGGAAAATCACTACAAGAAGGTTTAGGTGAAGTGCAAGAGATGATTGACATCTGCGATTTCGCAGTAGGTTTGTCACGACAACTTTACGGATTAACCATGCACAGTGAGCGTCCTTCTCATCGTATGTATGAGCAATGGCATCCAATGGGAATTGTTGGAATTGTAAGTGCTTTTAATTTTCCTGTTGCAGTTTGGAGTTGGAATACAGCTTTAGCATGGATTTGCGGAAACGTTTGTGTTTGGAAACCCTCTGAAAAAACACCTTTGTGCTCAATCGCTTGTCAGAATATTTGGAACGAAGTGGCAAAAGAAAATAATTTACCGGAAGGTATTTGTTGTTTAATAAACGGCGATTATAAAGTTGGTGAATATATGACAGCCGATACACGCGTTCCTTTAGTAAGCGCAACAGGCTCAACCCGGATGGGAAAAGCAATTGGTGTTAAGGTTGCTGAACGTTTCGGTCGCTCTTTATTAGAGTTAGGCGGAAACAATTCTATCATCATTACCCCTGAGGCTGATCCTGAAATAGCAATAACTGCAGCTGTGTTTGGCGCTGTTGGTACAGCGGGACAACGTTGCACAACTACACGCCGTTTAATTATTCACGAAAGTGTTTACGATAAGTATAAGGAACGTTTAGTAAAAGCGTACGGACAATTACGTATCGGTAATCCATTGGATGAAAATAATCATGTTGGTCCCTTGATTGATAAAGACGCCGTGAAAAATTACAAGAGTGCTTTAGAGCGTGTAATTGCGGAAGGCGGAAAAATTATTGTTCCAGGTGGAGTTTTAGAAGGTAAGGGTTATGAAAGCGGCTGTTATGTAAAACCTGCCATTGCGGAAGCAAAAAATGATTTTGAAATTGTACAACACGAAACATTTGCGCCGGTGTTATATATTATGAAGTATAAAACTTTGGATGAAGCTATTGCCATGCAAAACGGAGTGCCGCAAGGTTTATCATCTTCTATCATGACTTTAAACATGCGTGAAGCCGAACAATTTTTATCAGCAAACGGAAGTGATTGCGGAATTGCGAATGTAAACATCGGAACATCGGGCGCTGAAATTGGCGGAGCATTTGGTGGTGAGAAAGAAACCGGTGGCGGCCGCGAAAGTGGTTCTGACAGCTGGAAAGCATACATGCGCCGTCAAACCAACACAATCAATTACAGCAATAAATTACCATTAGCTCAAGGAATAAAATTCGATCTTAATTAATATAATATAAACCTTGCTTTGCGCCTTTGCGTCTTTGCGAGAAAAAATCAAAACAAAAATGAAAATAGCAGAAGACAAAGCAGTATCGGTTAATTACCATTTAACTGCAAGCAAAAACGGCGGACCGGAAGAATTAGCAGAACAAACAAGTGTTGAACATCCCTTTGTTTTTTTATTCGGGTTCGGACAATTATTACCGGATTTCGAAGCAAATTTATCAGGTAAAGTAAAAGGTGATAAGTTTGATTTCAGAATTGAAGCTGCAAAAGGTTACGGACTTATTGAAAAAGACTATATCGTTAAAGTAAATAAAGAAGCATTTATTGTTGATGGCAAATTTGACGATGCACGTGTTAAACAAGGTGAAGATATTACCATGCATGATCAGGATGGTAACCAGTTAATTGGTAAAGTAATTGAAATCGCAGAAGCTCATGTAACAATGGATTTCAATCACCCCTTAGCAGGTCATGACTTGCATTTTGTTGGTGAAGTATTGGAAGTGCGCGATGCTACAACAGAAGAATTAGAACACGGACACGTTCATGGTCCGCATGGGCATCATCATTAATATTGTTTGGTCATCTTAACAGAAGAAGATATTTACGAAGTACTTTCTCAATTACTACCTAAACAGAATGATTTTTTTAAAACAAATTATTCGGAAGAGTTAATTGAGTTGATGGAATTTGGTATAAATTCTAAAATTTTATTGCTTGATTTGGTAAGTAAGCATAGAGAGCGTGTTTTAGAAATAGATTCTGAAGATTTGGATGATTTCCACATTCAATATTATAAAAAGGAATATGGCGAGAAATATGTTGAAGAAAGAATAAATAAGAAATTTTGGTTTGCTTATCCTGCCTTGCTCAGAATTATTTTGGAGTTAGAGTTTGGTGAAAAATATAAAGAATACACCAATAAGAGTGACGGAGTATAAAAAAGCCACAGATTACGCAGATTAACACAGATAAAGTCCCACTAATACATTTGGTGGGATTTTGTGTTTTTGAGATTTAGTGGCGCGTTAACGAATGGAAATAAAAAAGCCACAGATTTCGCGGATTTGCACGGATTAATACATCTGTGAAAATCTGTGTAATCTGCGGCTAATAAAAAAGCCACCAATGTGAACATCCCCGCGAATCACATTGATGGCTTCTATTTAAGGTTTAGTGTATAAACTAAACAAAAACCCTTAGCAAAGAACGTATAGTAAATTTACAACGGGTTTAAAGCAAAAAAAACCGCCTTTTAATAAGTGGCAGGTTTTTCTTTATAACTGGTTTGGGTAGGTTTTTTGTTGGAGGGAAATAGAACGCAGATAACGCTGATTTTTTATGATAGGGACTGATATCTTACTTAATCATTTTAATCTGTGTCATCTGTGTTCCATTATACTTTATTGAGTCTTTCCATAAACGCATCTTTTTTGCGACGAGAAATTTCAATTTGTGTGCCGTCGCTCATTACTGCATAACCGCCATCTTGTTTTAAATAACGCGTTACGTGGTTCATGTTTATTAAATGCTGGTGATGCACACGGATGAATTCGTTTTCAGGTAACAAATCTTCGTAATGTTTTAAGCTGGCGGAAACCATTAATTTTTTTCCTCCTACCAAATAAAAGTGGGTGTAACTTGCATCGGCTTCGCAGCGTATGATATCTTTTATGTTCACAATCTCATAAGCATTTCCGGTTGGTAATGTAATTTTCTGGTAAGTATCATCCGCTTTTTTTAAATGCTGAATAAGGAATTGTAAATTCTCCATGGTGGGAGCTACATTCTTTTTGTCAGATACCTTATCAACGGCTTGTTTTAATTCATCAACATCAATCGGTTTCAATAAATAATCGCAAGCGCTGTATTTAATGGCCTTAAGTGCATGTTTATCGGTTGCCGTTGTAAAAATAATTTCAAATTTTTTATCCTGAACCTGTTCGAGCAAATCAAAACCCGTACCATCAGGCATCTGAATGTCAAGGAAAATCAAATCCGGTTTAAGCGTATTTATCATATCAACACCTTCGTGTACATTCTTTGCGCTGCCAATGAGCTGAAGGTTCGTGCAGTTTTGTTGAACAAGCATGGCCAGCATCTCGCGGCTTTTCTGTTCGTCTTCTATAATCAAAGCTTTTATCATAATAATTTAATTAAAATGTGGAATGTAAAGTTCAACCATTGTTCCGCACGAATTACCCTGTTCATCTATTAAATCAGTAACCGATACGCTGAGATCTGATTTATTAATATCGTTCAATATCCTCACCCGTTCACTTGTAATTTTCATGCCTAAAGATTTGTGCGGATTGCTTGGACTCGTCCGTTTTATTTCACCCGATTTTTCACGCCCAATACCATCATCACTTATTCTACACACAATGTACTTGTTTTTTATAAAAATATCAATTTTTAAATGACCCTTTGTTTCTTTCGGGTTTAATCCGTGTAAAACAGCATTTTCGATGTACGGCTGCATGAGCATGGGCGGAATTTCGTCATAATCGCCGTCAATACTTTCATCAACATTAATGCTGTAATCAAATTTGTCGTCGAACCGCATTTGCTCTAATTCAAGATAAAGCTTTAGCGATTCAACATCCTCATTAACGGTTACCATCGCTTTTTCAGAATTACTGAGAATAACCCGGATGAGTTTGGCGAACTTGTTCAGATATTTTGCCGCTTCACTACTCTTGCTGTTTAAAATGTAATGCTGAATTGAGTTTAAAGAGTTAAACACAAAATGCGGATTCATTTGCGCCCTTAAAGCTTTTAATTCGATTTTAGATATTTCAACTTTTTTATCAAATTCGGCTTTCTCTTTTTTACGGATGTTCTGAATGCGGATCTGGAAAAAGGTCATGATAACGGCAACGCTTAAACCCACTACCGACAAAATAAACCACCAGGTTTTGAAGAATGGCGTTTTTATTTCGAACTCGAATACCAGCGGTTCAGGATTCCAAACGCCTTCACTGTTGCAACTTTTTACTTTGAACGTGTAATGCCCGGGGGCTAAGTTTCCGTATTTACTGTAATCTTCTGTACTTGGTTCCGACCATTTGGTTTCCAAACCTTCCAGCATTTTCATATAGCGGACTCTGTCCGGATTAGTTAATGAAATACCACGGTAGTAAAATCCAATATTGTTGTAATTGTAAGGAA